>JBBRVM010000032.1:0-13993 GCA_038246865.1 Burkholderiales bacterium | reverse complement strand
GCACGGTCAACCGTGGGTACTATGCGCGATACTTCACCGAGCAGGCGCACATCGGGAAACGCGTCGAGCGTTATCTCGCACGGCGCGCCGACGACCACCTTCGATATGCTCGATTCAGCGACGTCCGCCTCGACTTCCAGCGTGCTCATATCCGCCATTGTCACCACCGCTCCGATTGATCCGGCGGCCGACGAAAACGGCGTGATGATGTCGCCGACGTTTGCGTTCTTGGTGAGGATCACGCCGTCGAACGGTGCACGAATGACGGTTTGTTCGACTGAGACCGTTGCGGATCGCGTTTGCGCTTCGGCCACACCAATCGCTGCTTTCAAACTCGCGATCGCCGCCCTGGCCCGATCCAGTCGCGCCTTTGCAGTGTCCAGAGACGCGGCGGAAACAAAGTTCTTCTGAAACAAATCCTGTGTGCGCCGGTAGTTCGCTTCCGCCTCAGTCAATTCAGCGCCACCCTGCATCAAGTTCGCACGTGCGGCGTTCGTTCCGGCGCGAGCCTGATCGCGCGTGGCGTTGACGTCGAGCGCCTCCAGTCGCGCGAGCACCTGCCCAGCCTTCACTACGCTGCCCTCTTGCACGCCCAAAAATTCAAGCCGCCCAGTGGCCTTGGTCGACACCGCTGCTTTGCGTGCTGCAACCACGCGCCCAGTCGCGTTCAGCAACGTAAATCCTTGCGTCGGATAGGCAGTGGTCACGGTGCCGAGCTCCACCTCGACTGGCGCATTCATGCGGCGCACCGCAAGCGCGGCAACCGCGCCGACCACAACAACGCCAACGATGCCCCACTTGATCCACTTGCGCCGCCGCCGCTTGGCGAGGGCTGCGGTCGCTGACGTCGCCGTTTTGTTTAAACTAAGTTTCGATAAATCCACTTGATCAACTTGGGCCACACCGGTCTCGCAATTTACAACAAGTGGCTATTGTCGACGATATAGCAACTCACATGGAACGTGAAAATGCCTCAACAACAGCTAGCACGCTGTTCCAATAGAAGCCATCAGCTTGCGGCTATAAGAACCGTTGCAACGGGGCTGAAGCGATAGAGCGGCAGTTCTCGATTAGTGAATAAACGGGTCTGTAGCCTCTAGTGAATGGTGGTTTTGAGTAAAAGTTGCTGGCACCTTTTCCGCTGGCGAACCACATTTTTCGCCAACGCGAAACGCTACTTCCAACCCTGCAACCACCGACTGGCATCCGTCAAATCGCGCCACGGCAACACACATCGCTGCCGCGAATGCACTGCTTCGAGCTCAACGTGTTCAATCGGCCCATAAACGGCGTCAGGCATCACCAACGTCACCACCAGAAAATGCTTCTCCTTGTTCTGCGGCGCAACGGCTGTCCATTTGCTGAGGAGGAGTTTCTTTGGGTTGAGGTGCAGGGGCGGGATAAAACACATTTTGCAAAGACTTTCCGCGTACGTATCCGCAAACGTATGCGGACGCCACATTAAGCCTATGTCTTGCCGAAAATCATTTAACGCGCAGCTAGTCGGCGATTCAGTTCCATCAGCCGCGTGTCGAATTTTGCATCGTTGTCGGAGCGAGTAATTTCCTTCAGAACGCCTTCGGCACCGTACGGCCATTCCGCAGGATCGTCCGAGAGCACGGCGTACATGAGTGCTAAAGTTTGAACAGAAAATTCGCCGCAGAACCTACTGTTTTCGTCGCTGATATGTGGCGTCAAATGGCCGCCGTGAACAATTGTTGTTAGCAACGGCTGAACGAGCGATGCGATTGTGGAAAACAAATCTTCGTCTGAAAAAGCGAGTTCGAGTAGAGCTGCGGAAGTCTTCGATGTTTTTACTGATTTTTGCAGAGGCCATACGTCGCGAAGAATTGTGAGGATGTGTGACCGCCATATTTTGGTTGCGGAAGCGTCTCCTGAATCTTTTGACCACATCTTCATTTGCCAAAGTATTCGACAACGAAATGCATCATCCGATTTGACGAGAAGGTCACGTAACTCATAACTTGAAACGCAACGTTTATCAGTCAATGTTTCGATGCTTCCCCATCCCGCGAGAATTATTGCTGCCAATACGTCACTTCGTCCGCCGTGCGACCACTGCGCCTCCTTCGCGAGCGCCAATAGAAAGGGCTTTAGGCGGATGTAGAGCGGTTGACTTGGAGTCTGTGCCCCCCAAAAGAAACCATTCCAGAATGCATGCCGTTCGTCCTCATTGGCGCTGTCAAGAGAGTTCAATAGCTGCGCGTCCGTCCAATGCGGATCGACCGAGTGAAACCAATTGAGATTGTGCAAAAAGATGACTAGGGCATGGCGGCGCATATCATCCGGCAACGCGAGCAGGCTCTCTGCCTTCGAGCGCCAAGCGGATGGGAGTTGCTCACCTGCCTTCGCAGCTGGCGCAGCTTTGAATATGGCCTGCGCGAGGTGTCCGGTCGGCGAGTTGATCGCCGCCATTACCCAGTCGGTGGCCTCGCGGCTGTGCGTAACGCCGCTCGCACCAAGACTTGGCTGCGACCGCAGGGTAGACACCGCGTGCGAAACCGCCTTTTTGAAAGAGGCTGGAAACTCTTTGATCAGGTTGGCGCTCGCATTTAGTAGCCAGCTTGTATAGGGATGAAAGACGGCGGAAATACTGTCGGTCGAATATCTGATAAACCGCTCTGCGATCAATGCCGAAAACTTCGGTGAGTCATTTTTGCGCGCCTCCGAATTAAAGAATGTACGCCACAGTCCCATAGGGAAATCGCCATGTTTTGCCGCGCAGGTCAGCGCTCGAAAGGCAAGCACCGGGCGAGATGCCGACAATCCAGTGAACGGTGCTTTTTCGATTAGAAAGTCTTCGTGCCGCCCACTTAATTTCTTTGCCTCTTCAATAATATTCGCCAGCGTCAAGCCCAAAAGAATGGAATATTCGGCATCGGTGCGGACGAAAACTCCGCGAGATTCCGTGGACTCAACCGCTGTTTTCGCTTCTTCTTGTGTCCATTGCGGTGCCACCAGTCTTAGACCGATTATTTCGCGCTGAATATCAGCGCTGAGCGCGCAACCTTGCTCGGCAAGCCAAGTGATACGGGACAAAGATTCGCGCGCACGGCGCGCGTCGTAACCCCCGTCTTCGTCAGTCCAGCGTGCTCGCCCGTTGAGCAATCGCGCCTCGATGATTTGACGCGTGGTTGGCGAGACATTATTCCATCGCGCCGCCAGTGTCAGCATTAGGTCTCTTTGGTGATAGCGGCTCCAAAAGGCGCGGTCACTCAATCCGGAAACAACTGCGCCAAAACCCTCGGGCGACACCAGTTTTTCCTGACCCGATGCCCAAATTCGTAGTCGGCAAAAAACTGAGTCATCGCGGGAAGGCCACGCGTTGAACTCCTCGACAGCGGCGGAAATATCGACGGTCATGAGCCGAGCGACAATGACCGAAAATGATTTGACGGCCCACATTAAATCGTCGGTACCTTGTATGCCAAGGCCATGCGGGTTCTCGTCCCGCGTAATTGGGCCGAGCGTGGACAAGGCGTATCCGCCAGTTTCTTCCTCTAACGTAACCGCCAATTCAAGATTCTTCCGCAACTCCTTAACTATGAATGTCAACCACTCGTCCGGGATAGCTTCGTGCTCTTGACCCTGCGGGTATTTGACGTCTAAGGCGAATAGTTCACGCGCGCTGTCGACAGTGGTCTTTCCAACAGGTCGTGCGGCGAACAGGAAGTTCGTCGATACCACCAAGCCGGGCCGACATATCAGAGCGAACCGCCGCGCCACAGCGAAGTCCCATCCGTCCTTATCTATGGTGGCCTTTAGGTTGTACCAATCGTGATAGTCGCGATGAGAATCTTGTGCTGAATCCCATATCTCGAACAAGTAATGCCACGCTTGGCGCACGATTCGAGAGGACGGGAACTGTGACCGATCTTGATGCCATTGGATTTGTCGCAACGGATAAGGGTGTAACGAGGTTTGTTGCGCCGCCCACCATATGGCAATAGGTTCACTTGAAACCTTGCCAATCCAGTCGCTCATATGTCTGAGGCGTGGCGGAAGTTCCTGCGGATACTTTGCCCAGTGTCCGCGAAACAACGTCCCAGGCTTGTGAAGTTGGCCGGTGCGATCCAACCGACTTTGCGAAAAGCAGTCCCAAGCATCTTCCGGCCTCGCACGTTTGGGATAGAGGTCTTCTGGATAAATTTTTGCAGGCGATGAATCTGAATCCAGACCATAAATATCAAACGGGTCGAAATACAGGCTGCCTAAACCTCGACCACCCTCATATTGCGGCTTGGCATATCGTTGATGAGAATCGAATACCCAAAGCCATTCGGCACTAGGCGGGTCATCACCGTCCGCGAACTGTGCCGCACCTTCAATCGTTGAAACTGTATGAGCGACTTGCCCGCGTTCATAAGGTGCGAGATCGGCAGGCCCGCGCTTAGCTAACTCAACAACGGATCGATACCATTCAAAGGGTGCTTTGGCTCGTGCGGCCCATGCGTCGAATGTCCGCCACAGCGCGCTGTGGCTGTCTGCATCTGAGTACGCGATGGCTTCAACGCCTTTGTGCAACCATCGCGCGCCTGCCTCATTCGATGAACCAGACTGAAAGGCATAGACACCGCCTAACTGGCCATTAGTTTTGTTGAGCGCTTCGAGTAGGTATTGCACTGGTGGGTCATCAGCAGAATAGCCAACAAACACAACGACATGCCTCTCGACGATGGCGCGAAAGAAATTTGTTGCCCAACCATCCGAAAGATATGCACGACCAAACTCGGCGCTGGACAATACAAAGCCATCACCTTCGGAACCGCTGTAGTCGATATTTGATCGACCGTGAAGATAGACCACGCCATCCATGTCGTCGTCTCGTGATGGGTCAGGGAGTCGGGGTGGTTTCCATATTTGCTTCGCACCGGTGCAATCATCAAACAACCGGTCAAAGTTAGTGGTAACCAGTCGCAATTTCCCGGTGGGCGTTGTCGCCAACTGAACTAAAACCTGATGCGCTGAAAGATCGACGTTGGATAACGGTTTGAGTGCAGTGGCTACCGCCGTCTCAATATCTCGGCCAACGAAATCACGTTTCAAAAGCCCAAAGATGCGATCTGCGGAGATCAGACCCGTTACACCCGTTTGGGCTTCTATATCTCGCGCTACGTTCAGAACTTTGCAAGCGGGGTGATCCGCATCGACCCCCAGCGTCCGAATAACTTGTTCGGCAAGTCCAAAGAAATCTAGTAGACCGGCGCGCGCTCTCGAAACACCGGCACCACAGAAAAACACAACTCGACCCTCGTCGCGAGCCACCAGCAGTTCATCCGGGATGGAGGGGCCATTTTCGAAGAAACGCATATCGTGTCGATTTCAACAGTGTGCATGATGACGCAAATTGTCGCACCCGTAAGCGATGTACGAGTTGGCGCAACAGATTTGCGCAAATTCAGAATTGCACTTAGTCTCTTGTAATAGAAGAAAAAGAGTTTAGTTATGCGCATAGCGATCATGGGTTCTGGCGGGGTTGGTGCTTACGTCGGGAGTCGGCTCCAGGCGGCTGGCGAGGACGTGTCCTTTGTTGCGCGGGGCGCGCACCTTGAGGCGATGCGGCGCGATGGACTGAAGATCGAGAGTCCGGCGCATCCGCTACATCTGCCGTCCGTCAATGCTTCCGAAAAATCCGTCCGATATCGGCCCAGTTGATCTGATCATTTTTGCGGTGAAGTTGGGCGATACCGAGGCTGCGGCGCGCGCGCTCGGCCCCATGATTGAAGAGCAGACTCGCATACTGACTTTGCAGAATGGAATCGACAGCGTCGGCATGATTGCTCCGCATGTCGCCGGTGCTCAGGTTCGAGGCGGCGTGATTTATGTGTCCGCCGTGATTGATCGACCAGGTGTAATTCGCAGCCCCGGCGGGCTGCACATGATAGTGGCGGATGCGGCCAAAGGTGACCCGGTGATGGTGGAATTTTTTGGAGCCTGCGCGCGCTACAGCGCTGGACGCGAAGGCGACAGACGACATCGATATTGTCATCTGGGAGAAATTCATCGCCTTGACCGCGCTTTCGGGTTCAACGTCGTTGCTGCGTGCAAGCATGGGCCAGATACTGGAGCATGCCGAAACCCGACTGTTTCAGCGTCAACTCATTGACGAGAGCGTCGCTGTGGCTCGTGCCGCAGGAAAATCAACTCGCGAAAACCTCGGCGACGAAATCATGACGAAGCTCGGTGGAATGCCTTTCGCATTTCGGTCTTCCATGTCGGAAGATCTGGAGCGTGGCAAGCCGCTGGAGCTGCGCTGGTTGTCCGGCCGCGTACACCGCCTCGGACTTCAGTTCGACGTGTTGACGCCGGGACATAGCGCTGTTTATCGGGCGCTGGTTCTGCACAAATCTGGCAAAGTCGGGTGAGTGCGTTTCGCGACCAATGTCGCGCGTCAGAATTTATCCATGATGCTTCGCTTCCCACGCCGCAAACTCCAGCGGTCGCAGACCAAAGCGCACGGCGTTGCCCGCGTGTAGATTTTTGAGTTCGCTCAGCACTAGCCCAACAAATCGCTCGCGATCAACCTGCAGCACGGCGAGCGGCACTCTCGCGCGGGCAACGGCATCGGTCGCGGGTTCAGTGTTGCGAATGATCGCTGCGACGATTTCGTTAAGTGCCGCGCGGTAGCGCAGGCGGAACGTGTCGGGCGGCACCAGATGCTGCTTCACGGCCACGTATTGCTGGCATGAGCGCCCGTACGCCCACACGAACACGTCACGCAACAGGTCTACCCGATTGAGTTCGTAGACACCCAGTACGCCGTCCACATACGCCTGTTGCGGTACGTCGACGAACGACAACGGACACAAATTGTGCGCAATAAACGGGATGTTCGCGGCGAGCCGCGAGACGCGTTTGTTCACGTCCTCAAACGGTTGCAGATAGGGCAGATGCACCATCAGAAAAAATGCCTGCTCGAACGGGTCACGAATCTCTGCGGCCATGTTCACCGTGATGGCGAACAATTCTTCGAGTCGCTGCGGCAACACGATGGGCAGATACACGCTGCCGCCGATGTCCACAGCGCGATGTCGAATGCGACCACAGGTGAGCGGGTCGGGCATCAAGCCGTCAGAGAGCAACGCGTGCAGCGCGATCACGGTGTCTGGCGTGAGCGCGGCGTGCACCGGGTCGTACACGAGATATTCGATAGCAGCCTTGTGATTCAGGATCATCTGCGTTTCGAATGCGTCCTTGCCATCGGCTGATTGCCCGAATTCGATCAGACGTTCGGTATCAAGCCGCGTGTACGTGTTGCCCTCCAGCCTCGACGATGCCCACGACAAATCAATCAGCAGACGACTCAGAATGTCGCGCACGAACGTACCCGCCGGAGCGTTGGTGGTGGGTGAGCGACCGAGTTCGTACAGTTGCCCGCGAAGTTTGGCGGGCAGATACGCCGAGACATTCGGCTGGTAGGCCTCTAAAAATTCGACCTTGTAGCCGACTGGGCGACGCTGCTGACGAGGCAGGCGAATGTAGGCGCGGATTTCTGCGCCTTCGGGCGACGTCGGAATGTAGGGGGCGTTGGTCTGATACTCGCCGACAGGTTCGGCGATGAAGTCTGCGGTGGGGATCTGCAGCGCTCGTTGATAACGCGTCGCACGACCTACGCCGATGGCGCGAATAACGTGCGCTTCAGCGAGTTGCGCCAATCTGCGCTGGAGCGTGCGACGCGGGATGCCGTCGCCAAGCGCTGTCAGCAATGCGTGCACACCTATGCCGCCCGCGTGCGCGCTGATGGTTTCAGTGATGTTGTTTAGTTTTGCTTGAGAATGAGCTTTTGGCACGAAAAATCATGGGAAGTGGCGCGTTAAATGATTATCGCGCCAAAGTTCGTGGCGCGCAAGGGTGCCTATTTGGCGCGATAAAGGTTATTGCGCCAATGTCAAGCAGACCGCCGAACTGCCTTAAAACGAAAAGTGGTTCAACGTTCCACCAGCAGCACCGCGTGGTCAGACGCCGAAGTTTGGGGTGTTGCATCCGAGCTTGATAAGGCGAGCAAGCTCGGATTGGGCGGCAGTGAAAGCTAAGCCGCGCGTATAGAAAGCTGATCCTCACCGCACTGTCGCTACGCCATCCATTTCCGAGAAATGTGGAAGTCACGAGCGTTTCGCCGAATAAAGTAATACGAGTCTTCCGAGTGAAAGGCGATGCTCGCAAATCATCGCGAGCAAAGCGCCTACAAGTAAGCAAGCTTTCCGCCGATTCGCCGATGATGCCCGCTGGCAAACAATCTCGTCAGTTAACGCGGATGCACTTCGCTCAGCGTCATCAAACCATCAGGAGATTAATCATGCTTTACACCGTAGCCGTCGTTCTTTTGTTTTTGTGGGCATTGGGGCTGGCGACTTCGTTCACCGCGGGTGGCTTATTGCACATCCTTCTGGTCGTTGCTGTAGTGATGGTGATTTTCCAGCTGGTGAGCGGGCGCAGAGTCTGATCGCTGAGGTAAAGGCGCGTGCGGGAATAGATTTACCGTGGCGATAGCTGGTGGCTTGCTCCACCGGTACGCTCTTCGCCAGATTCCTCGGCTTGTCCCCGTCTGTTCCCGGCGCAGCCGCCGCGTCCCACTGCCTTTGAGGTGATAGATTACCGACCGGAGCGCTCCGCGCTCGTGTCGGGCTGTCTGGCGCGGGCTTCCTTCTCTGGGTGCGCGACCAGCCCGAGGCAAAAAAATGAACACATTGACCGACGCGAATCTTCTGAAGACTGCAGACGCGATGCAGCTGCGTGAGTCGTTCGATCAGCTTCTTTCCAGGCATGGTGCCGCGCCGTATCCCGACTGGCCCGTCCGCGCCGCTCGATTGCAGAGCCTGATTAATCTACTGCTTGAGCATCGGATGCGCATTGCCGAGGCGATCAGCGCTGACTTTGGGCATCGCTCGTCGCATGAGACCGAATTGCTCGAAGTGTTTCCTTCGGTCGAAGGCTTGCGCCATGCGCTCAGTCACGGCAAATCATGGCTGCGTGAGCGTCGCAGCCCCGTTTCTCTGTGGTTCTTGCCCGGCTCAGCGGCAGTGCTGCCGCAGCCTGTGGGCGTGGTGGGCATCATCGTGCCTTGGAACTACCCGCTGTTCTTGCTGATCGGGCCGCTCACCAGCGCCATCGTGGCTGGCAACCTCGCTATGGTCAAACTCTCCGAGTTCACGCCACGCTTTGCCGCGCTGATGGCGGAGTTGCTGCCCAAGGCGCTGGGTACCGATGTCGTGCGGGTGGTCACAGGCGGCGCAGACGTGGCGGCGGCGTTTTCATCATTGCCGTTCGGGCATTTGCTGTTCACCGGCTCCACCGCCGTCGGGCATCACGTCATGCGGGCAGCGGCCGAACACCTGGTGCCGGTCACGCTGGAGCTGGGCGGCAAAAGCCCGGCCATCATCACCGCCGAGACCTGCGCGAACGCCGCGCGTTTCTCCAACGCGGTGCGCAGGATCATCGCTGGCAAAGTGCTCAACGCAGGCCAAACCTGCATCGCGCCCGACTACGTGCTGCTGCCCGAAGCGGCGATCCCGCGCTTCATCGCCGAAGCCAAAGACGTTCTGAAAAAGCAATATCCCGAAGGCGCGGCGGGCGACGACTTCACCGGCGTTGCAACCGACCGACACTTCGCGCGTTTGCAGCAACTCGTCACCGAGGCGACCGCAGCGGGCGCAGAAGCCAGCATCATGATGGCCGCCGCGCGCGACGGCCAACGCAAATTGCCACTGACCGTGTTGACCAAATGCCCCGACGAGATGCGCGTGATGCAGGAAGAAATATTCGGCCCCGTGCTTCCGTTGGTTGCCGTTGAGTCGCTTGACGCCGCCATTGCCTACGTCAACGAGCGTCCGCACCCGCTCGCGCTCTACCTGTTCTCCGACTCAAGCGCGCAGCAACAGCGCGTGCTCCAATCCACGCTCGCCGGTGGCGTGAGCGTGAACGAAACGCTGATGCATATCGCGCAGGATGGCCTGCCGTTCGGCGGCGTAGGCCCCTCCGGCATGGGGCACTATCACGGCCGCTTCGGCTTCGACACGATGTCAAAACTCAAACCCGTGTTCCGTCAGTCGCGCATCAATGGAATGGGATTGTTTGCACCGCCGTATGGTGCTTTTTTCTCGCGCATGATTAAGTTCATGTTGCGTAGTGGTTGAGCCCGTCTGGCGAGAGCTATGGTCGATCTGTCCGGCAACTGAATAGGGAAGCATGGCACGCGCCAAGCATTAGTCTAAGCCAAAGCAAGATATAGATTAGATATACAATCAGAATCGCTTCCCCAGCCAAATCGAGGACGTACCGTGACAACTGCAATGCGCCCGGATCAACTATTGTTTCGCCTTCGCCCGACCGACTCTGATGCTGGGGTCAGCCGCGAGACGCTTTCGCGGCTTGCAACTACGTTGGGTATCAAAGAAACTCAGGTCCTGCATTATGCGGTGCGCCAACTCGCTCGCGACGTGCTGCCCGCGTATGAGGCAGACGATGGGCCGCTTGCCGCCCCGCAATTGCGCGCCATTCGAAAGGCAGCACCGCAGGGGCGCAGCAAGTCGATCAAATCCAGCCTGTTCTAGCGCGTGAACATGCGTTGGTCGCCAGCGCCCGAGGCAGGGGAGATCGTCTGGTGTCGCTTTCCCGAAAATCGCGGCATCGAGCCTGGACCCAAGCCGCGACCTGCGCTCGTCGTGAAAGTGTTTGAGGATGATGCGCCACGATATGCCGTGCTGATCGCTTATGGCACAAGCCAGAAGACGGATCACCTGCTCGACGGCGAATTTCTCATCGCGCCACTAGATCGCGCCGCGTACAAACTGGCGGGCTTGAGCTATCCCAACAAGTTCAATTTCAAGCAGACGGTCGAACTACCATACAACGAGGAGTGGTTCAAGGTTCCGCCAGCGGCACCGCATGGACAGACGCCCAAGCTTGGGGTGCTGCATCCGAGCTTGATGCGGCGAGCAAGCGCGGCTTGGGCGGCAGCGCACGCTAAGCCGCAAGCATAGAAAGCTGACCGTCACCAGTTCGGCGCGTCAATGGCGCTAACCTATCCCGGTCGAATCGATCAGCAAAAGCCCGACCATATCACCATTAACTATCACCATTCGGGTAATCGGGTAACATTGCACGGAATCCGTGTAATGTTATATGGGCAACCAAAATGCATCAACTCACGTTAGAGCAGTTCCGTATCAGTGCTCAAACCGGGGCGGTGCTCTCGGTCACAATTCGCGCCCAGGGCGCGAAATTCCGGATTGAAGCCGAGACGCGCCGGGGGGATGCCACACTCATCACCAAGCGGGAGAAAACCCCGCGTGAGTTTGCCAATCCGATCAAGGCGTTTTCGTTGTTGCGCGAGCTGGGGATTCGTGAGTACCGCGTTGACGCTAAAGACTGGCGACCGGAGGAAATCGGGCTTGACCGACGCACTCGGCCCGACCGCGCGGACGCGCTGCGCGCTACCCATGACGCTTATGTTCGCGGAAAGCTGGAACAGGCCCTGGCGGCCCCGCAACGCACCTATACACATGCAGAAGTCATGCAGCGAGCCGACGCCCTCATCGCCGCCGCAGAAACGCGCCATGCGCGTTGAATGGCTGGAATCTGCGCTGTTGCAGTTCGAGGCTATCGTGACCCACATCGCCGACGACAAACCGAAGGCGGCGATGAAGTTTCGTGACGCGGTGAATGACAAAGTTGAAGCGTTGGCCGCGTTTCCATCAACAGGCCGCGTGTCGCATCGCGTTGAAGGCGAGGACATTCGCGAGCTTGTGGTTCACGAAAACTATCTCGCGTTCTATCGCTTCGATGCCGCTCGCGTAGAAATCGTTGCCGTCATTCATGCGCATCAGAGCTGGCCGTGAAACAAAACGCAAATTGCCACTGACCGTGTTGACCGGCTGCCCCGACGACATGCGCGTGATGCAGGAAGAAATATTCGGCCCCGTGCTCCCGCTGGTTGCCGTTGAATCGCTCGACGCAGCCATCGCTTACCCCCCCCACGTCAGCGAGCGCCCCCACCCCCTTCGCGCTCGCGCTCTACCTGTTCTCCGACTCCAGCGCGCAGCAAGAGCGCGTGCTGCAAGCGGTGCTCGCCGGTGGCGTAGGCCCATCCCGCATGGGCCACTACCAAGGCAAGTTTGGCTTCGACACGATGTCAAAACTCAAACCCGTGTTCCGTCAGTCGCGCATCAACGGAATGGGATTGTTTGCGCCGCCGTTCTGATCGCGCGTCGCTAGGGGATGGTTAGCAAGTAGGTCGGCCCGTTCGAATTCCTCAAATCGCGCGCTTCAATGTTACGGCGATCCGTTAGCCCCTTCAATATGACAAGTTTGCCGGTCTTGGCGTCTTTCGCCTTATTGAAAGTTTCCATGCGGGTAGCGGCACGGTCAAAGTCGCCCTCGTTAATGTCTGCTGCTAGTTTCGCTAACTTGCCAATCCCGAGGTTATACGCAAAGGTGAGGACCGAGCGGTGTTGTGAGCCTGTCAACGGGACGCGGATAATACGCGCGATCTGCTTTTTGAATTGGCGAATGTCTCGTCTCAGCAACTCCTCAGCTTCTTCCGCCGATACCCTTTCTGGAACAGGACCTCCATCGAATCCTCTAGTAGACCCATAGCCGACGGTGGGTACGCCGGCAGAGTCCTTGTAACGTTGAAATGGCCTGCCGCGTAGACCGTTGCCTTCGTATTGCTTGAGCCGTTCTACTGTCACCTCATCAATGTCTGGCTGCTGATTGGGCGAACCGACTCTCTCAGGGCGGTTATCGCCAACTCGTGGGGGTGGGTTTGCCGTTGGCGGAAGAGTCTTGGGCGCCTTTTCCTCGCGCCGCTGCGGCGGCTGCTTGGACTGATTGCCAAGCTTATAAGACTTGTACTCGGGGTTGTAATAACTCTCGCGATGAGCGGGCGCATCTTTCCGCAGCCATTCCTTTGTTTTGCCATCTAGCGAAGTAGTGGATCCTCGTAGTGACTCACCTCGAGCATCTGACTTGTAATTCACCGAATGCACATCGCCGTTGGCGCGGTCCGTGCATTTGACATTCACTATACGCTCTTGGTTTTTGTTTTGATCAGTGGATACATTGCTTGTGAGTTCGCAACTGAAACCGCTCTGAGCGAGTTGCTTCACGCTCTTCTCAACGTCGCGTCGCGCGCCCTTTTCGGAAGCGCCCTCACCCATCTGCGAGCCCGCTGCTGCCAATTCGACCAAGCTCTTCTGGATCTTGTCAAGATTTTTAGTTTTTGTATCTTTGCCACGCGGAGCGCCATTGGCCGCACTAGTGTTGGCACGCTTCTCTGGTGTTTTAGCGCTCGTTTTCTCCGCGCCCGTGCTCTTAGCCGCTTCTTTCGACTCCGTCGCCCGTTTAGTTGTGTCAACTTTGCCAGTTTTCCTCTCGGAGGACGGTTTGGGTGCCGCGCGGCTGTCCCCTCTAATTCCTGCGGTAGCCCGCGCTCGCTTTTCCTTCTCGCGTACTTGGCGGTCGCGGTCGGCCTTTTCCTTGGCGGCCGAGGACTCTTTGTTCTTAGCGCCGTCATTGCGTTCTCGCCGGTCTTTGGGCGCAGTCTCCTTCGAACCCTTATCCCTCGTTTCGGCCTCCACCTTGCCCGGGCTTGACTTTGCTCCTTTCGGCTCCGGCGTAATCTTGCTGGCTGGCATCAAAGGCCTGGCCACTGATTCTGCGATGCGCGCGCGATCGCCTGAGCCCGGTCGACCATGCCGCGGCGTGTCCCCAGTGTTGCGATTGCGCCGGAGGCGGGCGCTGGTTTGCTAAACGACTCATTCAGACCTCCTGGTGCTGCGGGATGTTGGCACACAAGACGTAACACATATTCGCGCGGGCCAGCCAATCCGGCGTCCATGAACGAGCCAACTCTGTTGGTAGCGTCCGCCATATGGTGTACGCCGAGCGTATCGCGTCGGAACAATACTGCGGACAAGGCATGAACTTCATCCATCTGCAATGCTGACCAGTTCCATGAGATGAGCACAGCTGG
>JBBRVM010000031.1:0-14012 GCA_038246865.1 Burkholderiales bacterium | reverse complement strand
TTCCCCTATGTCGCCACCTCCATTGCGATTGAAGCGAACGGTGAAACTCAGGGCGGCGTCATCGCAATTCCGCTGCCGCACGAATTTTTTTCAGCGGGCAAAGGTTTCGGTGCATGGCGACATTGACCTGGTCTGTGACTTGGCCGGTGGCGACGAATATCTGCGCACCAATTAAGTGATCGCCGACACCGGCGAAGTGGCTGAGCAAATGGCGAAGATCTTGCGACCGCATGCAGCACGCACTGAATAAGGGGCATCTCTAAAACTAAAAGGCGTGAAATCAAGTAAAACAAACTGTAAGACTAATCGGGGCCATTGCTTCAATGAATGAAACTTCGCTAGCGCAGCTTGTTGCGCGTGCCAGTCGCACCTCACGTGTCCGAAGCGCATGTTTGCTTGTCGCTGCACTGACGCTAGCTGGCTGCGCGCAAATGCCCCGTCCCGATGCCCGCGCTTCAACAGTCGGCAGTAACGCCACGGGCACGGGCGTCTTCGCGCCACCGAACGACCCGGCTAGTCCCGCGTGGCGTGGCGTAAATCTTCGGTTCAAGACGCCGACTGAATATTCGTTGCGCGAGATCGACGGACGCCCCTGCATCCGCGCTGTAGCCAACGCCGCATGGTCATTGTGGGTCGCCGATGTGCCCACGGCACTGGCGAAGGCGACGACGCTATCGTGGCGCTGGAACGTGCCCGCGCTGATTGCCGATGCTGATAATCTGGTGCCAGGAAAAGACGACGCACCCGCTCGCGTGGTCGTCGCATTTAAAGGTGACCGCACAAAGCTTGATGCGGCTGACCGATCAACCATGAATCTGGCCAAAGCGCTGGGCGGCGTTGAGCTGCCATTTGCGGCGATTCAATATATCTGGGAAGGCAAAGCCGCGCCCGAGACCATCGTCCCGAACGGCAACACTTCGCGCATCAAGAAGTTGGTCGTGAGGAGCGGCATGACAGGACTTGCCAGCTGGTTGTCTTTCACGCGTGACGTGCGCGCTGACTTTCGCCTTGCATTTCCCGGTGAAGAGCCCGGTGAAATCGAAAGCGTGGGTCTGATGACTGACACCGACAGCCTCGGCGGCACCGCAGAGGCTTGCTACTCGGACATCGAATTGCGCTGATTGCCGTTCTCTGTCGCTAGTCGAGTTTCGCGCCTGAAATTTTCACCAGTTCTGCCCACTTGACTTGATCCGTAGCAAGCTGCCTGGCGAAGGTGTCCACGCTGCCACCGGCGGGCAGATAGCCCTGTTCAAATAACTTCGCACGTGTTGCAGGATCCTGCATGGCCTTGTTCGCCTCGGCGTTCACGCGCTCCAGCACGGTGCGCGGGGTGCCTGCCGGAGCAACCCAGCCTTGCCATCCAGTGACCTGAAATTTCGGGTACCCCGCCTCGGTGGTCGTTGGCGTATCGGGCAATGCGGGGTGACGAATATCGGTCGTTACCGCAAGCGCTTTCAACTTGTTCGCCTTAATTTGCGAGAGCCCGACACTGATCGCGTCACACATGACGTCGACCGCCCCGCCCAGCAAGTCCTTCACCGCGTCGGCGCTGCCTTTGTACGGCACGTGCGTAATCTTCAACGCGTAGCTTGAATTGAGCAGCTCCAGCGCAAGGTGGGGCACGCCGCCGTTGCCACCCGACCCGAAGTTCAATTTGCCCGGATTGGCGCGCGCATAATCGACCAGATCCTTCATCGAATTGAATGGAGAATCAGCGCGTACCATCACGGCGAGCGGTAGGTTCACCAGCTGAATGACCGGCACCAGATCCTTCATCGGCGCAAAGCTCATCTTGCTGTAGAGCGCCGGATTGATGCTCATGAGCGCGATGTTGGTGTGCAACAACGTGTAACCGTCTGGCGCGCTTTTCGCGGCCGCATCACCGGCGATGTTGCTTCCTGCGCCCGGCTTGTTTTCGATGATGATGGGTTGACCCCATTGTTCGCTCACGCGCTGGCCGACGATGCGTGCGAGCACATCAAGCCCACCACCCGCAGGGAAACCAACAAGAAGTTTCACTGGCTTGGCTGGATAACCCTGCGCAGCGGCAGCCGCCATCAGCAGCGCCGTTGCACCGATCGCAATCAGTTTTCGCATCGTCTTCTCCTTGAGTCTGTGCCGTCGGCGGCATTCGATTCCCGGATGTTAATACTCGGGACAGCCATTGCGCTCGTGGCATTTCAATCTTTGCAGGGTGGTAGAGTTCGCGCTTGCGTCGTGGTGGCGCTGAGGCGTATGAGGCGGTGGAAACCCTTGATCTGCGATCCGTTGGTGTCACGATGTCGTTGTGCGGATTCGCGTTGACATCGGTGCTGTGGGCTGCGCGGCGCGACGGTGACCGTATCGATGGCCTGAATCT
Organism: Burkholderiales bacterium; assembly: GCA_038246865.1. Classification (GTDB taxonomy): domain Bacteria; phylum Pseudomonadota; class Gammaproteobacteria; order Burkholderiales; family Casimicrobiaceae; genus Casimicrobium. The sequence continues at coordinate 11,653 of JBBRVM010000031.1, read as the reverse complement.
GTGGATGGCCAGCGCCGTTGCGATGTCAGCAGGACTTGGCTTGAGTGCGATGTATGGATGGATTCCAGCATGGGCTTCACGCGTGATGGGGAACACGCTGCTTGCAGTGGCCCCCTATCTGGCCTGGCAAGGTGCACGGGCGTTTCATGGGAAAAGAGCCAACTTTGTGCTGACGGCTTTAGTTGTGCTGGTGACATTGTTCTGGAGCGTCGCCTTTTTTCATATTTGGCCGTCTGCGCGCACTCGCATCATTCTGGTGTCACTGACAATGGCGCTGGGCTGTGTTGCTGCGGGCCGTGAGTTCTTGCGTTCACCTGAGAGCCACCTTCGCGTTGCCGCACGATTTGGCGGCGCGCCGATGTTCGCTTTTGCCCTGATGATGACCCTGCGCGCATTTGACGCGTGGACGCGCAGTGAAAGCGAGCTGTCAACGGCATTCAATCCAACACCGGTCAACGTTGCGACCTATCTCCTCGGTAGCTTTGTGCTTTTGAGCGCGATCGCGGGGATGGTGATGAGCGTGATGGCGACCCGCGCAGCCCAGATTCGCGACCTCGCGTACCGAGATCTGCTGACCTCGGTTTTGAGTCGTCGCGGCCTGTATGCACGACTTCCGCTGTGGACTCGAGAGCACCTGCCCGGAGCCGGTGTGGTGGTGATGGATGCCAATGGCTTTAAACGCGTTAACGACATGCTCGGCCACGAAACTGGCGACAAGATTTTGCAGGCACTGGCATCAAGCTGCGTGCAATCGCTGCCCGCTGAAGCATTAGTCGCGCGGTTTGGTGGTGACGAGTTCGTGGCGCTGATTCCGGCCGGCGGCGATACAGAGGCTGACCTGTCAGCACTCGCGCAAACGTTTCGCGATCAGTGCGCCGAGCTTCTGGGCGACACCAGCGCGCCTCTGCCCACGGTCGCTATCGGTCGCGCCGCGTTTACCGGACCGACGACTCATGATTTCGCTTCAGCATTGCGCGAAGCGGACGCCAGGATGTATGCGCAGAAAATGCCTCAGCTGCGTGGCAGTCCAGGCCGATAGTGCTATACCGTCGTAGCCGCCGCAACAACAAAGCTGTCCGCGAAAAATTCGTCCTCAGGCAGCCCGCATTTCGATACGAAGTCTGCGCGCGCCGAGTCGACCACGATGGGCGCGCCACAGGCGTAAACCTGATTCGCGGAGAGATCAGGAAAATCTGCGATTACCGCGCGATGCACGAAGCCCGTGCGGCCTTGCCAGTTATCTTCCGGCAACGCGTCGCTGATGACGGGGATGTAGGTGAACTGTTCCGGAAATTTCTCCGCCCACGCGCGCGCCAGGTGATCGAGGTACAGATCTTTTGGTCGGCGTCCACCCCAATACAGCGTGACTTTGCGCTTGATTTCGCTGTGAATCATGTGCTCGATAATGGCCTTGATCGGCGCGAAGCCGGTGCCGCTCGCGACCATGACGATGGCTTTGTCAGATTCCTCGCGTAGAAAAAACGAGCCGTGCGCGCCTTCAAAACGCAGGATATCGCGCACTTTCAGGATGGGCTCGGTCACACCGAACACGCGATCGGTGAACAATCCGCCCGGCAGATGCCGAATGTGCAGCTCGAGCAACGCATCGTCATGTGGAGCGTTGGCCATCGAGAAGCTGCGCCGCTTGCCGTCCTTCAGCAAGAATTCGAGATACTGCCCCGCGCTGTATTGAAGGCGCTCATTGGCCGGCAGCTTGATGCGCATGATCGTTACGTCATCGACCACGCGATCCAGATGTTCGATGCGGCACGGCAAGGTCTTCATCACGATATCGCCCGCCTTGCGGACATCTCGCGCTTCGATGACGACATCGCCCTGCGGCTTTGCGACGCAGAACAGGCATTTGCCCTGCTCGCGCTCAAGCGCTGGCAGGGTCGTCGCCTGATGTGGGCCATGCTCCACCGTGCCGGAAATGATACGACCTTTGCACGAACCGCAGGCGCCGTTTTTGCAGCCGTACGGAATCAAAAAGCCAGAGCGCAGCGCTGCTGACAAAATAGTCTCATCGGCGTCGCAGTTAAATATGTGACCGCCGGGTTCGAGCGTGATTTGAGGCATGGACTAAAAAGCGTGAACTAACGTGAAAAAGAAACTGCGGAAGCTGAGACTGCTGATTGTTGGCGCGGGTGACGTGGCCCGACGATTGACGACGCGCGTTGGGGTTGACGAACGTGTGCGCTGGCTGGGTTTGGCGCGCACCGCTGAAACTGCCGACGCGCTGCGCGATGCGGGAATTTTACCGATTGATGGCGATCTGGATTTTTCGCCGAGTCTCACGCGTGCTGGCGCGATAGCGCGAAGCGCGAGCGCGGTTCTGCATCTGGCACCACCGCCGGGCGACGGTGCGGACGATCCACGCATGAAGCGCTGGCTGGCGGCGTCGGCGACCCCGAGCAAGCTGGGGCGTAATCCCGCCGAGCGACTACCGGCAAGCGCGATCAAAATGCGCAGCCTGATTCGTCCGAACAAACCGTTGCGCAATGTATATGTCAGCACCACGGGCGTGTACGGCGACTGCGCGGGTGAGCGCATCGACGAGACGCGACGCACAAAGCCTGCGAATGCGCGCGCCAGGCGTCGCGTTGCTGCAGAGTCTCGCCTGCGGGCATTCCTCAGTCAACGGTTCACGATTCTTCGTGCGCCCGGAATTTATGCAACTGAGCGCTTGCCCGTGGAGCGCTTGCGCGCTGGGACACCTGCACTATCGGCGGAAGACGACGTGTTCACCAATCACATTCATGGCGACGATCTTGCGCGTGCGATCTGGCTGGCGGTCTTTCGCGGTGGCGCGAACCGCGTGCTGAACGTGGTCGACGATGGCGAACAAAAGATGGGCGACTATTTCGATCAGGTAGCGACAGCGGTCGGCCTACAAAAGCCACCGCGACTGCCGCGTGCGCAGCTGATGCGCGAAGTCTCGCCAATGCTCTATTCGTTCATGAAGGAATCGCGACGCATCGACAACGCGCGGCTGAAACGAGAGTTGCGCTTGCGCTTCAAATATCCGACGCCCGCTGCGCTCTTGCGTGAAATGAAGCCGGCGGCTGCGTTGCAGCGATCACTGCTATGACCTTCGCGCAAATCAAAGGCAAGCTTGACGCGTATGAGCGCCTGATCCGGCTCGACAAACCGGTCGGATTTTTGCTGCTCATGTGGCCAACCCTCTGGGGTTTGTGGATAGCGGCGTACGGCGCGCCGGACATTCGGTTCGTGTTCATATTTGTGCTCGGCACGATCCTCATGCGCTCGGCGGGTTGCGCGATCAACGACTGGGCGGATCGCGAGTTCGACGGCGCGGTGAAACGCACGGCGATGCGCCCGTTAGCCTCGGGCGAAATCAGCGGACGTGAGGCGCTGTGGGTGGGCGCGGTGTGTGCGCTGGCCGCGGCAGTTCTGCTGATACCGCTCAATTGGGAGGCACGCTTTTGGGCTTTACCCGCGCTCGCTGTGGCGGCGATTTATCCGTTCACCAAACGTTTTTTCGCGATCCCGCAAGCGATCCTCGGGCTCGCGTTCAGCATGGGCATACCGATGGCTTTTGCGGCAGTAAGGAGCGAAGTGCCGCCGCTCGCCTGGGTGCTCATGTTCGCGAATTTTTTCTGGGTGATGGCTTACGACACCGAGTACGCGATGGTGGATCGCGACGACGATATTCGCATCGGCATCAAGACCTCAGCGCTGTTCTTCGGAAAGTTTGATGTGGTTGCGGTCGCCCTGAGCTATGCGTCGTTCCTTGGCATCATGGCTGGCGTCGGCGCATGGCAGCAGTTCGGGCTTTTCTACTACGCCGGACTCGCGCTCGCCGCCGTGCTCGCGGTGAATCACGTCTGGCTGATTCGGGGTCGTGATCGCATGAAGTGCTTTGCCGTTTTTCGTGGCAACAATCTGCTCGGTATCTCCGTTTTTGTTGGCGTTGCGCTAGATTTTGCAGTGCGATTGAAAGCTTGGCCGCGGTGGTATTGATTGCTTCAGCTTGCTTATGAAACACCCGCTGCATTGGGGCTAGACGCATAAAAACGCAAAAGTCGATAAACGCTTATTTTCGCCTTCGGCCCCGAATCACCGGCACTTTCAATAAAAAGCTACAGCGTCAATTCCAGATTATCGAGCAATCGCGGCGTCCCCAATTTCGCGGCAGCCAGCACGACGAATTCTGTGTCGTCGGCATGTGGCATCAGCAGATCACTACGACGACGCACGGTGACGTAATCGGGTCGCCAGCCGTGTCGTTCAAGCTCGGTCATTGCCTCAGCTTCAATCGTCCCGTAGGCATGTGTTCCGGTGCGAACCGCGTCGGCCACTTCGTTCAACACGCGGTACAAACGCGGCGCTTCTACGCGTTCCGCTGCGCTCAAATACTGATTGCGCGATGACAGCGCCAAGCCGTCGTCCGAACGCACCGTTTCAGCAAGAATGATCTCAACCGGCGAGGCCAGTTGCCGCGCCATCGTTTGCAAGACGAGGCACTGCTGATAGTCCTTTTTTCCGAACACAGCCGCGCGCGGTTGCACCATATTGAAGAGCTTCAACACCACGGTCGCCACGCCGCGAAAATGCCCTGGCCGAACCGCGCCTTCGAGAATATTTTCGATGCCGTCCGGATGCACGGTGTAGGTCTGCGGTTCGGGGTAAAGCTCGTTCTCATCGGGCGCAAACACGACGTCACAATCGATGCTTTCGAGCTTGGCACAATCGTCCTGCAACGTGCGCGGATAACGGTCAAAGTCTTCCTTCGGCCCGAACTGCAGGCGGTTCACAAAAATGCTTACCACGGTGCAAGCCCCGCGCGGACGGGCCTCTTCGACGAGTCGCAAATGCCCTTCATGCAAATTGCCCATGGTCGGCACGAACACATTGTTCGGCACGCCTTGCAGGTATTTGCGCAGCTCGGCGACGGTGTGAATCAGTTCCATGGTCGTTTGCCTCGGTCAGATCGGTCAAGCCATCGCGTGGATGGTGTGAATCAGTTCGTTCGGTTCTGCAATGATGCGGTGTGCGCCCGCTTTTTGCAACTCGTCACGCGAGCCGAACCCCCACAGTACGCCGAGTGAGTGCGCGCCCGTGTGCTTGGCAGCTTCGATGTCTTTGTCGCGATCACCAATCATCAGCGAATGGGTTGGCACGACGTTGTATCTCGACACAAGATGCGCGAGGAGATCAGTTTTGCGATCAAACTTCCCGTCAAGCTCAGGACCGTGAATGCCATCGAAGTAGCGCGTCAACTGAAAATGCTCGATGATGCGTTCGGCAAAAACGCGCGGTTTGCTGGTACACAGCGCGATGGTGAACCCCTTGAAGTGCAGCGAACGAATCGCATCGGCCATTCCGTCGTAAAGCGTGTTTTCCAGCCAGCCTTTTTCCTGATAGCGCATCCTGTAAAGGCGCAACGCAGCTTCGGCATCAATGCCCGGGAAGGTACGTGGCAACGAGTCGCGGAACGGGGGGCCGACAAAGGGCAAAACCTCGGCGTCGGACAGCTCGCGCAGGCCGAGTTCTTTCAGCGCAAAGTTCAGACAACGGGCAATGCCGTCAAAATTATTCGACACCGTGCCGTCGAGGTCAAAAAACAACGTAGTGATCGGCACGTAAAATCCTTTCGTTGTGAAGTGAGACACTTAGGGTACTTATGTCACAGAAGTTTATCGAAGGCCGCATCGTCGGCCGCATAGATCACACCAGCAATTTGTTCTCGTTGCAGTTTGAAGCGCCGCTTTCAGGGTTCATCGCCGGGCAATACTGTCAGGTGGGACTGAAACTGCCCGTCGAAGGTGAACCCGACTCGGCTCATGCACTTGTAATGCGCCCGTATTCGCTCGTTAACGCGCCCCCTGAGCGCCCGTTCGAGATCGTCCTCACGGAAGTGCCCGCGAGCCTCGGTGGCGTGCTCACGCCCTCGCTGCATCGCCTGCAAGTGGGCGACGCCGTGTGCATCAGCCCCATTGCGTACGGCTTCTTCTCGATGCCCGAAGTCCCTGATGCTGACGTACTGTGGGGCCTCGCCACAGGAACGGCCAACGGTGCGCTGCTGTCTTGCCTGAAAACTGAAACACCCTGGCAAAAATTCAGAAGGGTCGTACTCGTTCATGCGGTGCGCACGGCCGCTGAACTCACCTATCGCGATCAAGTTGAGGCAATCGCGCGTGCGCATCCGGGGCGCTTTCAATACATCCCGTTCGTCTCCCGCGAAGATCACGAAGGAGCGATGCGAGGCCGAATTCCCCAGGCCATCGCCGACGGCTCGCTCGAAGCGCGCGCGGGCATCGCATTGAATGCCGAAACCGCACACTGCATGATCTGTGGCAATCCGGAAATGGTCGCCGACACGCTGGAGGTTTTGAAGGCCCGAGGCCTCAAGAAACACCGCCGTAAAGAGGCAGGGCAGATTACGACTGAGGCTTACTGGTAATTCTTTGCCAGCCCCGTTCGATCTCTCCGCAGCGGGGGAGAGGCATCAAAACTAAACCTCGCCCAAAAATCCCCCGCTCTGATGCGCCCAGAGCCGGGCATACAGCCCATCGTTCGCGAGCAGGCTCTTGTGGTCGCCTTCTTCAACGATGCGACCCTGATCAATCACAATCAGACGATCCATCGCGGCAATCGTGGACAGACGGTGCGCGATGGCAACGACCGTTTTGCCTTCCATGAGGCGATACAGGCTGCGCTGAATTGCGGCTTCCACTTCCGAGTCGAGCGCGCTGGTGGCTTCATCAAGCAGCAGAATTGGCGCGTTCTTGAGCATGACGCGCGCAATCGCGATGCGCTGGCGTTGACCGCCGGAGAGCTTGACGCCGCGCTCGCCGACATGCGCGTCGTAACCGGTTCGTCCTTTGGGATCGGTCAGTGAGGCGATGAAGTCAGAGGCTTCCGCACGCTCCGCAGCGTGAATCATGTCGACGTCGGTGGCGTCAGGGCGACCATACATGATGTTGTCGCGAACGGCGCGATGCAGCAGTGAGGTGTCCTGCGTGACCATACCGATTTGTGCGCGCAGACTGTCTTGAGAAACGGTAGCGATGTCGGTGCCGTCAATCAGGATGCGACCGCTTTCTACGTCATAAAAACGCAGCAACAAATTGACGAGCGTTGACTTGCCTGCGCCCGAGCGTCCGACCAGACCAATCTTTTCGCCGGGTTTAATGACCATTGAAAAATCGTCGATGATGCGTGATTTTTCTTCAGTCGCGCCATAAGCAAACGTCACGTTTTCAAAGCGAACCTCACCACGCGGCACATTGATGGCTTTAGCGTCGACTGCATCGACCACGGTCTCGGGGAGCGACAGCGTGTCCATGCCATCGCGCACGGTGCCGATGTGTTCGAACAAGCCCGCGAGTTCCCACATGACCCAGTTCGACATGCCGTTCAAACGCAGTGCCATCGCGCTGGCAGCGGCGACCGCGCCGACGCTGACTTGTCCCTGCGCCCACAACACGAGTGCCGCGCCCGCGGTGGCAGCCACCAGCAGCACGGACAAGGTGTGATGTACGACGTCAAACGCAGTCACCAGTCGCCACTGCACGAGCACCGTTTGCATGAACTCCTGCATCGCGCTTTTGGCGTAACTCGCTTCGCGCCGGCCATGCGAAAAGAGCTTCACAGTCGCGATGTTGGTGTAGGCATCGGTGATGCGCCCGGTCATCAGCGAGCGCGCGTCGGCCTGCGCCTGCGAGATACGGCCAAGGCGTGGCACGAAGTAAACGCATGCGCCGATGTAGAGCACCAACCAACCCAGAAAAGGCAGCATCAAGCGCAGATCAAAACCACCCGCTCCAACCACCATTGTCACGAAATAGATAATGACGAACACCATCACGTCCGCCAGAATCATCCACACATCGCGCACGGCGAGCGCGGTCTGCATGACCTTCGCCGCGACACGTCCGGCAAATTCGTTCTGATAGAAGCTCATGCTCTGCGCGAGCATCAGGCGATGAAAATTCCAGCGCAATCGCATCGGAAAATTACCCATCATGGCCTGATGTTTGAACAGCGCCTGAAACGACACCAGCAGCGGGCTCAGTAGCAACATGCCCAGCAGCAGTAGCAAGCCTGTACGGTTGTCGTCCCAGAGGCGAGCGGGCTCGGTTTTCGCCAGCCAGTCGACCACGCGACCGATCATCGAAAACAGCAGGGCTTCGATAACGCCGACCGCCGCAGTAAACAGCATCATCGCGACGAGATAAGGTCGCAACCCGCGCGTGCATTCCCACAAAAATGCGAAGAACGATTTCGGCGGTGCGACGGGGGCGGTATCGGGGTAGGGCTCAACGAGCCGTTCGAATGATTGAAACATAGAAACTCAGATGTATAGGGTGGGCAGCCTCTGCCCACCGTTGATTTTTATGGCGCTTGCCGATGGAGGCGAGGCGGTCACGCTACTCATAAACCGCAGGTTTTGGAAGCGACCGCGTGCCCATCATGACCTCGCTCTTCCACGCAAACCACGTCAGCACAATCGCGCCTGCGCCCGCCAGCGCGAGCGAGGCGCGCAAGCCCAGATGCTCTCCCACGTAGCCACCAATCAGTGCGCCGGGTGCCGCGCCGATCAGGATCAGCCAGCGCATGGTGCTGGTCATCCGGCCCAACAGCGGCTCCGGTGTCACCGCTTGTCGCAACGATAAAAAGTTAACGAAGATCAGTGTCGCGCCGCCGGAAAAGCAGGTCAGCATGAAACCAAAAAACACTACGCCCCAGACATTCGCAGGCGCAACAGCAAGTGCGAGCCAGCCCGCAGCGCTCACCGCGATACCCGCGACAATCGTCGGTCCTGGGCCGAATTTTTCGCTCACACGTTTACCGTACACGCTCGCGAGAATGGTACCTACGCCCATGCCAACATAGCAAAGCCCGATCGCCTGCGCCGTCATCCCCAGCTCGCGCGTCGCGACTAGAATTTGCACAACACTTGCCATGTGGTGCAAGAGTTGCCAGCAGCCGACGAACAGCGCGAGCGTCCACAACATGCGCGTGCGTTTCACGAAGCGCACGCCTTCGCGCAATTGCTCCATGAAATTGCGACTGCCCGCTGGGTTCACCGTTTCTGTGACGCGAATACCGCGCAGCAACAAGACCGACCCCGCGATCAGAATGGCATCGAAGGCGATGGCAATCGGCGCGCCAAGCAGCTTGATCAACGCGCCCGCCAGTCCCGGCCCGGCGATTTCGGAGCCCGATACCGCGAGCGCGTTCTTGCTGTGCGCCTCAACCAGCCGATCGCGCGAGACGATTTGCGTCAGCACGATTTGCGCAGCCGATCCGGCGAACACGTGTACGCAGCCGAGCACCACGCCGACCGCATAGAGCCACGTCATCGACAGATAGCCCGTCCACGCTGCGAGCGGAACCGTCATGAGCGCCGCCGCGAAAACCAATTCACCGATCACGTACACCGGAAGCTTCCGCATGCGATCCAGCCACACGCCAGCGGGTAACGACAGCAACACGAACGGCGCGATTTCGGCTGCCATCAGAAAGCCCATCTGCGACGGCGATGCGTTCAGCACCGTGACCGCCGTCAACGGCAGCGCGAGCATCGTGATCTGTGCACCGAAATGCGTGACCACGACGGACGCGAAAATGCGGCGATAGTTAGGATCGTTGAGCAGGTCGCTGGCTGGCAGCGCAGGCAACCGGAACATGGAGCGCAATCGCAACCCAATCTGGCGCAGCAACGAGCTAAAGAGTAACAAAACAGCTTGCATGGCAAACCTCAAAAATAGCGTGTGTGCGGCGGGCGCTAACGATGCGGATGACGCATGGCTTACGCCCATCGCGACGAAGAAAACAAAGCGGCGTGAGGCCGAGCGTGGGTGAAACGATCAGCGCAAACTGCGCGGGCGGTGGTAGTCGAGCGTGCCGCACTGGTAAATCAGGCGGCTGGGGTGCCTTTCGGTCCCCCTCGCGCTGCAAAACAGCGCGGTCGTTAAACCGTCAACGCGGATGCTTTGGATTAGCCCAAGCTGGACGCATTCCAGCCAGTGAAACCGCAGCAACCATCGCGACGCCGATTACGCTGTGTGTGGCGCTAGAGGAGTAGATGAGTGCGGTCTGCATTGGGGCGTCCTTTCTGGTGCGGAAGTGAAATCAGTGCTGCGCTTGTGGCGCGCCTGATTGAGCACGAACTGAATGCTACAACGGGCGAGCGCCCGATGCCCAGCGCCAGTGCCGGTAAATGGAAACAGCGACGCCATAGCGTGTCTGCGATGCGACATTGCGACGTCATTTTGCGTTGATCGAACTAGCAGCTTTACGCAGAGATTGCTGATTAATAAAGGGCTAAAGCCGATTTACATCTATAGTCGATAAGCATCAAAATAAGCGCCTAGCCCCTTTATAGACGTCATTTCATAGAACAAGCCGTTACCGAAAATAGACTTGCTGCGCGGAGATGTCGTTAGATCACAGTAGCGTATTCAGTGCCTTCTTCTGCGTCTCAATATCCTCACCCCGCCGCTTCGCCAGATCGGCAAACTGATCGTCACCGAGCTTGCCCACGGTGAAAAATTGCGATGCCGGATGCGCGAAGTAAAAACCGCTTACGCTTGACGCTGGCGTCATGGCATAGGACTCAGTCAGTGCCATGCCGATTGCGCCTGCGTTGAGGACGCGGAAGAGGTCAACTTTTTCCCGATGATCGGGGCAGGCCGGGTAGCCTGGAGCCGGGCGAATGCCGCGGTATTTCTCTTTAATCAAGGCTACGTGGTCGAGTTTTTCATCATGCGCATAGCCCCAAAAATCTTTGCGCACACGCTCATGTAAATGTTCGGCAAATGCCTCCGCCATGCGGTCGGCCAGCGCCTTGAACATGATGGAGTTGTAGTCATCGCCCGCGTTCTCGAACGCAGCCAGACGATCATCACCGCCGAGGCCCGTGGTGACGGCGAACAGTCCGAGGTAATCGGCGTGACCGCTGTCGCGCGGCGCGACGAAGTCGGCAAGCGCAAAATTCGGGCGTCCCGCGTCCTTCGCGTTTTGCTGGCGCAAGGTGTGAAAACGCATGGCCACTTCGGTGTGCCCGCCGTCGGCAAATACGATGATGTCATCGCCGTCGCTCTGCGCGGGCAGCAAGCCGTAGGACGCATTCGCCGTCAGCCACTTTTCCTGCACGACGCGTTTCAGCATCGCCTGGCCGTCACGGAACACTTTCTGCGCCTCGTCGCCGACGATCTCATCATTGAGGATTTTGGGGTAGTTGCCCGCCAGATCCCACACTAAAAAGAACGGCGTCCAGTCGATGTAGGGGACGATCGCGGAGAGCGGGTAGTTCGTGAGTTGATGCACTCCGGTGTGCTTGGGCGGGGGCGGCGTGTAATGCAAATGATCGCCCGCGAACGGGAAGAAACGATTGGCGCGCGCGACTTCCAGTTCGAGCAACGGTGTCGCCTTCTTGTTGGCGTGACGTTCGCGAATCACTGCGTAATCAGCCGCAGTTTCTGCGACGAACGCAGGTTTCATTTCATCGCTCAAGAGAGCCGTGGCAACGCCGACCGCGCGCGAGGCGTCCACCACATGAATCACGGGATGTCTGTAATTTGGTGCGATTTTTACGGCCGTGTGCATGCGTGAGGTGGTCGCGCCACCGATCAACAGCGGCACATGAAAGTCCAGCCGATCCATCTCTTTCGCCACGTAG
>JBBRVM010000030.1:0-14242 GCA_038246865.1 Burkholderiales bacterium | reverse complement strand
GTACACCACGCAGCCGATCACGCGCTCGGCGGGAATGTTGGCCCCGATTACACCCGTGGGATCAACACTGGTGACGCGCGAGCCCGCGAGCGCCCCGCCGTGGTTATGAAAATACCAGTACGGTACGCCGTTTTGCATCGTCACCACAGCCGTATCGGGCCCGAAAAGCTTGGGCACGTCGGCAGCGACGGCTTCGACCTGATGCGCCTTCATCGCGAGAATCACCAGATCTTGCGCGCCCGCTTCAGCGTAATCGTTGGTGGCGCGAACGTTCTTCGCGACATGTTCGCTACCGTCGGCGATGATGAGTTTCATGCCGTTTTCGCGGATGGCGGTGAGGTTCGCGCCGCGCACGATGAACGTCACATCTTCGCCCGCGAGAGCGAGCTTCACGCCGACATAACCGCCGATTGCACCGGCCCCGATAATTGCGATTTTCATAGTTTCTCCTGAGACTAATTTCGTATCGCTACTCAAAGCGATTCTGTAGTGCGCCGATGCCCGCGATTTCGATTTCGACATCGCTGCCCGGCTTCATCGAACCGACGCCGACTGACGTACCGCAAAGGATCACATCGCCCGGGAACAAGGTCATATCCGCCGAGATGAGACTCACCAGTTGCGCCACGGTGAAGCGCATATCGCTGATGGGATAATTTTGGCGAACGTCGCCATTGAGTGTGGTTTTGACGACGAGTGTTGACGGGTCGAGTCCGGTGGCAATGGTCGGGCCCATCGGACAGAACGAGTCGAATCCCTTGGCACGTACCCACTGTGGAAACGTCGGGTCACGATTCAAAATTTCAGCCATCGTGACATCGTTCGCACAGGTGTAGCCGAACACATGGGCTATCGCGCTGGCCTCGGTCACTGCGGTTGCGGTCTTGCCGATCACGATGCCAAGCTCACCCTCAAACACCACTTTGCCCTCAGCGCGAGGTTTGCGAATGATGTCCCCGGGGTTGGCAAATGAGTTCGGGGCCTTCAGAAAGTACAGCGGCTCAGGCGGTGCCGCCAGCCCTAACTTTTTACCCAGCGCGACGAAGTTGTTCCACAGCGCGACGACCTTGCCGGGCTGGGTTGGCATGAGGAGTTTCACCGACGCGAGCGGCAAAGATTGATCCGTTGCCGTTGTTGTTGCGAACATGTCGCCCGTACGAACGTGAATCGTGTCGTTATCAAGCGTTCCGAAGCCAGTACGATTTTCGTGAGCGAAGCGAACCCAGCGCTGGGTTGATGAGTTTGTTGTCACTCGTGATGTCCCGTTCAGAAGCGGAGGTTAATTGTAGGTGCTGGTGTGCAGCGCCTGCGCCTTGCCACCGCCGTAACTCGATGTCTCAGTCAGCGTTCCGCCCAGCGAAACCTTGATCGCGCAATACTTGAATTCAGGAATTTTCGCGAACGGATCCAGTGCTGAGTTCGTCAACTTGTTGATCGCCGCTTCGTAGTAACAGAATGGCACAAATACCGCGCCGCGCGGTGAACTGTCATCGGCGCGCGCATACAACACGACCTCGCCGCGACGCGAGGTAAGGGTGATCACATCACCCGGTTGCCCGCCCATATCGGCGAGATCAAGCGGATGCACCAGCGCGACCGGATCCGGCTCTATCGCGTCGAGCATCGTCGCGCGGCGCGTCATGCTGCCGGTGTGCCAGTGCTCCAATTGTCGCCCGGTGATGAGCACCATCGGATACTCGGCATCGGGGCGCTCATCGGCGTGGATGATGTCAGCGGGTACGAAGCGGGCTCGACCGCCTTCACGCGGGAAGTGATCCACGAACACGACCGATTGGCCGGGGTCGCCTTCTTTGGTACACGGATAAGTCACCGCATGATCACGCTCCAGCCGATCCCAGGTGATGCCGCCAATGCTTGGCATGGTGTGGCGCATCTCGTCGAACACTTCAGAAACATGACCGTAGTTCCAGTCGAGCCCAAGGCGTTTGGCAATCTGCTCGATGATCCATAGATCCTGCTTCGCGTCACCCGGCGGATTGAGCGCCTGACGGCCCATCTGCACGAGACGATCCGTATTGGTAAAGCTGCCAGTCTTTTCAGGGAAGGCGCTGGCGGGCAGGATGACGTCCGCGAGATACGCTGTCTCGGTCAGGAAGATATCCTGCACCACGAGATGATCGAGCGCGGCGAGCGATTCTCGCGCGTGGTTGGCATCGGGGTCGGACATGGCGGGGTTCTCGCCCATCACGTACATCCCTCGAATGCTGCCTTGCTTGATCGCGCGCATCACTTCGACGACGGTCAATCCCGGCTCAGCGTCGAGCGAACCGGCGGGCACTTTCCACGCCGTTTCAAAGCGCGCCCGCGTTTCAGCGTTGGCGACGTGCTGATAGTCCGGGTACATCATAGGGATCAATCCCGCGTCGGATGCGCCCTGAACGTTGTTTTGCCCCCTTAGCGGGTGCAATCCGGTGCCGGGGCGACCGATCTGGCCGGTCATCAGCGCCAGCGCGATCAGGCAACGCGCGTTGTCGGTGCCGTGAACGTGTTGCGATACGCCCATGCCCCACAGAATCATTGAGCCTTTTGATGTTGCGTAAAGTCGCGCGACGTAGCGAATGGTGTCCGCGTCAATGCCGCAGATCGACGCCATCATTTCGGGCGTATAGCTCTCCACGTTTTTGCGTAGATCGTCATAGCCAATGGTGCGGCTTGCGATGAACTCGGCGTCGACCAGGTTCTCCGTCACGATGACATTCATCATCGCGTTAAGTAGCGCGACGTCGGTGTCGGGTTTGAACTGAAGGTGGCGGTGCGCAATGCGCACGAGATCGGAGCGACGCGGATCGCAGATGATCAGCTCGGTGCCGTTGTTAACAGCGTTCTTGATCCAGCTCGCAGCGACCGGATGGTTCACGCTCGGGTTGGCACCGATGATGATGACCACCGCGGCCTTGGTCACGTCCATCACCGGATTCGACACTGCACCGGAGCCAATGCCTTCGAGCAGCGCAACCACCGACGAGGCGTGGCACAGACGCGTGCAATGGTCAACGTTGTTGCTGCCAAATCCGGTGCGCACGAGCTTCTGGAACAGGTAGGCCTCCTCGTTACTGCCCTTGGCGGAGCCAAAGCCAGCGAGCGACTTCTTGCCGTACGTATCGCGAATCTGCGCGAGCTTGCCACCGGCGAATTCAAGCGCTTCTTCCCACGAGGCTTCGCGGAAGACATCCATCACGCGATCCGGATCCATCACGAAGTCACCGGTTTTCGGCGCATCGGCACGACGGATGAGCGGTTTGGTCAGGCGATGCGGATGATGTGCGTAATCGAAGCCGTAACGGCCTTTGACACACAAACGCTCATGGTTCGCAGGGCCGTCGCGCCCGTTCACGAAAAGAATCTTGTCGTCCTTCACGTTGTAGGTCAGCTGGCAGCCAACGCCGCAAAACGGACATAACGATTCGACCTGTTTGTCGGGCACTGCCAACGCGACCTCGCGAGCTGGCATCAAGGCACCAGTCGGACAGGCTTGAACGCATTCGCCACAGGCCACGCAGGTTGACGCGCCCATTGCGTCATCCATGTCAAACACGATCCTGGCCTGGTCTCCGCGAAAGGCGAGTCCGATCACGTCGTTCACCTGTTCATCGCGACAGGCGCGCAGGCATCGGGTGCACTGAATGCAGGCGTCGAGGTTTACCGCGATTGCAGGATGCGACAGATCGGCCTGGACCGATTCACGCGGCGCAAAGCGTGGTTTGCCAACCCCCAATTTCTGCGCCCAAAGATCGACTTCGCTGTGCCGCGTATAGCTCGTTTCCGGCATGTCGGCGAGCAGAAGTTCGAGCACCATTCTCTGCGACTTCACCGCGCGTTCGCTATCGGTGGTGACCTTCATCCCGTTGGTCGCCCTGCGGCAACAGGAAGCTGCCAGCACACGTTCGCCAGCGATCTCGACCATGCAGGAACGGCAGTTGCCCACGGCCTCCAGACCGTCTGTGTAGCAAAGGCGTGGAATCTCAATACCTTCGCGGTCGGCCACCTGAATGAGCGTTTGGTCGGCACGTGCGGTGACGCTACGGCCGTTTAGCACAAACGTGACGGTGGCAGCGTCAAGCGACGCCATTTCGAGCCGGGTAACTGCGTTCATGGCGTGAAACCTTTGATCTATCTACGCGAGCTCGTGAGGGAAATACTTGATCACGCAATCTACCGGATTCGGTGCGGCCTGACCCAAACCGCAGATTGATGCATCACGCATCACGGCGGAAAGATCAGCGAGCAGTGCGACGTCCCATTTCGGTTGTTCGATCAATGCCGAAGCCTTGGCGGTGCCGTTTCGACATGGCGTGCATTGACCGCAGGACTCATGCTGAAAAAAACGCATGGTGTTGCGCGCCGCCGCAACCGCTGTGTCGTGATTGGAAAGAATGACGACCGCCGCCGAACCGATGAAGCAACCAAACGGTTGTAGGGTGTCGAAATCGAGCGGGATGGCGTTCAAACTTGCGGGCAGGATGCCGCCTGAAGCACCGCCCGGCAGGTAGCCGTAAAACGTGTGGTTGGACAACATGCCGCCGCAATACTCGTCGATCAAGGCCTGAACCGTGATGCCTGCGGGTGCGATTTTCACGCCGGGATTTTTGACGCGACCGGATACCGAGAATGAACGCAACCCTTTCCGCCCGTTGGCCCCGAATGACGCGAACCACGCACTGCCTTTTTCGAGCAACTCTCGAACCCAGTACAGCGTTTCGAAGTTGTGTTCCAGCGTCGGCCGACCGAAGAGGCCGACTTGCGCGACGTACGGTGGACGCAGTCGCGGCATGCCGCGCTTGCCTTCGATGGATTCGATCATCGCCGACTCTTCGCCGCAAATGTAGGCGCCAGCGCCGCGTCGCAGAATGATCTCAGGCAAATTGGCTATGGGTGGATCGGCACGCAGCTTCGCCAATTCGGCTTCCAGCATCACACGACAGCCATGATATTCGTCGCGCAGATAGACGTAAATCTGCGCGATGCCAACGGCCCAGGCCGCAATCAGCATGCCTTCAAGAAAACGATGCGGATCGCGTTCAAGCATTACGCGATCCTTGAAGGTGCCGGGCTCGCCTTCGTCAATGTTCACCGCCATTAGTCGCGGACCTGCTTCCGCGCGCACGATGCGCCATTTGCGGCCTGCTGGAAAGCCCGCACCGCCGAGACCCCGCAGACCGGAATCTTCGAGCGTCTTGATCACGGACTCGGCGTCGCGCGTGTGGGAAGTGCATTCGTTCAGCAGCGCATAACCACCTTGCGCGCGATACGCGGCAAGATCAATGAAACCGGACGGTTCGTGCGATACGGCTCTTGCTTTGACCTTCGCCGCGACCGCGTCACAAGTGGCATTCGGCACCGGGTTTTGTCCGACCACAACGGCAGGTGCATGCTCACAACGACCGATGCACGGCGCGGCGATAACGCGCACTTCCGTGCCGAGAATTGCTGGCAACCTGGCGAGCAAATCCTTCGCACCCGCCATTTCGCACGAGAGACCGTCACATACACGAACAGTGAGCGCGGCGGGCGATGCTTCGCCTTCTTTCACGACGTCAAAGTGGTGATAGAACGTGGCGACTTCGTAGACTTCAGTTTGTGCAATGCGCATCTCTTGCGCGAGTGCCGCGAGATGCGCCGCTGACAGGTGGCCAAAGCGATCCTGAATTTTGTGCAGATGCTCAATCAGCAGGTCGCGCTGACGCGAATCGTCGCCGAGCAGGGCGCGAACCTGCGCCAGCGCTTCGACGTCAACGCGACGACCCTTTGGGGCTTGCCGCTTGCGCGTCTGGGTGCTGGCCAGAACGGCAATCGGTATGACCTTAAGTTTCTCCACCAGCGTCAGTCGAAACCACCGCCACTGAACCTAGATGACTTTTTCTTCACGCAGTGCATCAATTTGCGCTTTGCTATAGCCCAATTGTGTGAGCACTTCTTCGGTATGCTCGCCCAACAGCGGGGAGCGGGTCACCTCGGTCGGGCTGTCAGACATTTTGATCGGATTACCAACCGTCAAATATTTGCCACGGGTCGGATGATCGACTTCCACGATAGTGCCGGTCGCGCGCAGCGACGGTTCCTCAGAGATTTCTTTCATCGACAGGATCGGGCCGCACGGAATGTCGTAGCCGTTCAGAATACCCATCGCTTCAAATTTGGTTTTCGTCATCGTCCACTTTTCGATACGTCCGAAGATCGGCTTCAGGTGCAGGAGGCGCGCGGCGGGAGTGGCGTACGCGTCGTCGGTGACCCAGCCTTCTTCGCCAATGACCTTGCAGACGGCAGGCCACACAGCCGCTTGCGTGATGAAATAAATGTAGGCGTTAGGATCGGTTTCCCAGCCTTTGCACTTGAGGATTGAGCCCGGCTGGCCGCCGCCTGAGGCGTTACCGGCGCGCGGCACTGCATCGCCAAATTCACCGTCGGGATACTGCGGATACTCCGAGAGCGTTCCAGTGCGGTCAAGTCGCTGCTGGTCGCGCAATTTGACGCGGCAAAGGTTCAGCACGGCGTCTTGCATAGGTGCCAATACTTTTTGGCCGCGATTGGTTTTTTCTCGCTGCAGCAGCGCCGCCAAAATGCCAAGTGCCAGATGAAGGCCGGTACCGCTGTCGCCAATTTGCGCTCCTGTCACGATCGGTGGGCCATCGTCGAAACCTGTCGTGGAGGCCGCACCGCCAGCGCACTGAGCAACGTTTTCGTAGACCTTGCAGTCCTCATATTTGCCGGGGCCAAAGCCCTTGACCGAGGCCACCACCATGCGCGGATTCAACTCGTTAATGCGCTCCCAGCTAAAGCCCATGCGGTCCAGCGCACCGGGCGCGAAGTTCTCCACCAACACATCACATTGCTTGATTAATGTCTCAAGCACTTCGCGGCCCTTGGGCTTTTTGGTATCGACGGTGATTGAGCGCTTGTTGTGATTAAGCATGGTGAAGTACAAGCTGTCGACACCGGGAATGTCGCGCAACTGCCCGCGCGTGGCGTCGCCCTCGCCCGCCCGTTCGACCTTGATCACGTCCGCCCCGAACCAGGCCAGAAGTTGTGTGCACGTCGGGCCCGATTGCACGTGCGTGAAATCGAGGATTCGGTAGCCGTCGAGGGCCTTACTCATGAGGAAAACTCCGTTGAAACGTTATGAATAAAGAACGAATGCTACTTTTTTGCGGCCCGGCTAAGCGACTGAAACATCGGCCATACCAGCATCACCAGCGCGACAGTGGTGATCGTCCCGACCAGCGGGTTCGAGAAGAACACCGACAGTTCGCCGCTGGACGACAGCAGCGATTGCCGAAACGAATTTTCCGCCATATCGCCCAGTACGAGCGCGAGCACCAGCGGAGCCATTGGGTATTGCAGCTTTTTAAAGATATAGCCGACAACGCCAAAGCCCATCATGAGCCACACGTCAAACATCGAGCTGTGTACGGTGTAGGCACCGACGGCGCAGATTACCAGGATCACCGGCGCAATGATTGAGAACGGAATGCGCAGAATAGCCGCAAACCACGGCACGGTGGCCAGTACCACGATGAGCCCAACGATGTTGCCCAGATACATACTGGCGATCAGGCCCCAGACGAAGTCCTTTTGCTCAACGAACAAGAGCGGGCCGGGTTGCAAGCCCCACACCAGCAAACCACCGAGCAGCACCGCCGCCGTTGGCGACCCAGGGATGCCCAGCGTGAGCATGGGCAATAGCGCCGAGGTGCCAGCCGCGTGCGCCGCCGTCTCTGGTGCCAGCACGCCTTCGATCTCGCCTTTGCCAAAGTTGTCTTTGTTCGGCGAGAACCGTTTGGCGATGCCGTAGCCCATGAACGAGGCCGGCGTCGCGCCGCCCGGGGTGACGCCCATCCAGCAGCCGACCAGCGAGCTGCGCAAATAGGACTTCCAGTACCTGGGCAGCTTCTTCCAGGTTTCCCACACCGCCGCTGGGGTGAGCTTGGCGCTTTTGCCACGGAAGGCGAGGCCTTCTTCCATCGTCAACAATATTTCGCCGATACCGAACAAACCGATCACCGCGATCAGGAAGTCAAAGCCTTTGATCAACGGTTCGAGGCCGAACGTCAGGCGCAGTTGCCCCGTCACGTTATCCATGCCAATCGCTGCCAGCGCAAAGCCCAGGAACATCGCGGCAAGCGTTTTGAAGGCAGGCTCTTTGCTCATGCCAATGAAGCTGCAAAACGTCAGCAGCTGCACGGCGAAAAATTCAGGTGGCCCAAATTTAAGCGCAAATTTCGCCACCAGCGGCGCGAGGAAGGTGATCATCACGACGGCGACCAACGCGCCGAAAAACGATGAGCTGAAGGCCGCTGTGAGCGCCTGCGCAGCCTGCCCGTTTTGCGCCATCGGATAGCCGTCAAATGTCGTCGCAACCGACCACGGTTCACCCGGAATATTGAACAGGATTGAGGTGATTGCCCCGCCGAACAGCGCGCCCCAGTAAATGCACGAGAGCATGATGATGGCGGAGGTCGGATTCATGCTGAACGTGAGTGGCAACAAGATCGCCACGCCGTTTGCGCCGCCCAGACCGGGAAGTACGCCGATGATCACGCCGAGCAAAATTCCCAGAAACATCAAGGCAATATTGATCGGCGACAGAGCTACCGAGAAACCATGCATCAGGGCCTGAATTTCATCCATGGCGGCCTCTAATAACCGAACAAAGATTCAATCGGACCCTTGAGCAGGGGTACTTTGAACCAGATTTCAAACATGGCGAACAGCACGAGCGAGGTCCCTGTAGAAACGGCGGCACATTTCGCGTAACCGAATTTGCCCTGCCAGCGCATGAAGAAGGCAATCAACAGCGCCCCCGACACGTAGATGCCCAGCCACTGCATGGCAAATACAAAGGCCAGTGCGGGGAAAAACATCGCCGAAACGAGACGGATTTCCTCGACCGAAACAAATGATTTGTCGCGCGACATGCGCCACGCTTTCACCAGATTCACGGCGGACGCGAGCCCCATGAGTGCGCCAATGTAGAACGGGAAATAGCCGCTCTCCGGGCCGCTTGGCCCCCAGCCCGCGCCGGTGCGACGACTGTCCCACATGATCAGAATGGCCAGCAGTAGCAGGAAAACCGACGTAATGATTTCAAGCGTTCGCGTCGATGCGGCGCTCGGCTCCACTGGCTCTGACATGTTTGGCCCCTTGATGATTTTTTAAGTTGAGACTAACCCGGCGGGTAGGCCCTGAAAGCAGAGTCTGGGCCCAATGGGGCCCAGGGGAGAACGACGCGCGACTATCTACCGGCGACGAAGCCCGCTTCCTGCATGAGCGCACGATGACGTGTGTCTTCTTTCGTTATCCACGTCGCGTATTCGGCACCGGTCATGAAGGTGGTGTTGAACGCGCCTTCATCCATGAACTTAGCCCACTCGGGCGTGGCACGCACCTTCTTGATCAGATCAACATAGAACGCTACTTGCTCCGGCGTCACACCCGGCGCCATGAAGATGCCTCGCAGCATCAGGTACTCAATGTCGAGACCGCTCTCTTTGCAGGTCGGAATTTCGCTCCAGCTCTTGTCGGCGATCTTTTCCTTCTGCGCGAGGCGCTTTCCGTCAAACACGCAGAGCGGACGCAGTTTGCCGCCGCGCCATTGCGCCACCGCTTCAATCGGGTTGTTCACCGTCGATTCGACGTGCTTGCCAACCAGTTGCACGGCAACTTCGCCTCCGCCCTTGTACGGAACGTAGATAAATTTGACGCCAGCAGCCTTCTCTATCAACGCGGTGATGATCTGGTCTTCCTGACGTGAGCCGGTGCCCCCCATGCGCAGCTTGCCGCCGCCTGCCTTGACTGCGGCGATGTATTCCTGCGCAGTTTTGTAGGGACTTTCGGCGTTCACCCAGAGCACGAATTCGTCCAGTGCGAGCATCGCAACGGGCGTCATGTCTTTGTAGCTGAATGGCACACCGGTTGCTACCGGCGTCGTGAACAGATTGGACAAGGTGATCACGATTTTGTGTGGATCGGCCTTGGCGTTTTTCATCTCCAGAAAGCCTTCCGCGCCTGCGCCGCCGCCCTTGTTGACGACCACCATCGAGGACTTCATGAGGTTGTGCTTGGTGACAATGCCCTGTACCAGCCGCGCCATCTGATCTGCGCCGCCGCCAGTGCCTGCGGGGACAATAAACTCGACCGTCTTGGTGGGTTCCCAAGCAAACGCGGCACCGGCACACAGCGCGGTCGCGCTAACAAGCGCGGTAGACAGCGCGACTTTGATCTTTGAAAAGCGTAATTGACTCACGGTGGTTACTTCCTTATGTTTTGTGGGCTGGCCACGGCGTAAATGTAGATTTCGAGCACCTATTGTCCTATTGATCGAGTTCAATTTTGGAGAAAACGCTGCACAGGAAAACCCGATGTCATAAATGCCAAGTGTTGCACGATTGTGAGTCTCACGATCCGTAGCGGCTCGCTGTTCGTTGACAATGTCGCCTCAGCTCACTGCTATTGATTGCCCGTACACCTCATGGATTACCTCAACGCCTGGTTTTTGGGCTATGTCGCGCTCGGTGTCGTCGTCGGTTTTCTCGCAGGGCTGCTCGGCATTGGCGGCGGCATGACGATGGTTCCGGTGCTCGCGTACATGTTTCCTGCGCAGGGTTTTGCGTACGAGACACGCTTTCAGGTGATTCTCGCCACCTCGATGGCGACCATTATTTTCACTTCGATTTCATCTCTGCGGGCGCATCACGCCAGGGGCGCGGTGAACTGGCGCGTGATCGGCTTGATGTCGCCGGGGATTCTGGCGGGAGGACTCGTCGGCTCGCGCGTGGTGTCGCATCTGTCGACGGCGTTTCTCGCGATTTTTTTCATCTGCTTCATGTTCTATAGCGCCACACAGATGCTCATCAATTTCAAGCCGAAGGCCGCGCGCACGTTGCCGGGCGCGGTTGGCATGAGTCTCGCCGGTGTCATTCTGGGATTTCTGTCGGCGATGGCGAGCGTCGGCGGCGCGTTCTTCGCCATCCCGTTTTTGACCTGGTGCAATGTACCGATTCACAACGCGATCGGCACCTCGGCGGCGCTCGGGTTCCCCATCGCGCTGTTCACGACGATTGGTAATGTGTTCAACGGCTGGGGCGTGCCCAATGTGCCGCAGCCGTCGCTGGGGTTTGTCTACTTGCCAGCGCTGGTTGGCATCTCGATTGCCAGTGTTCTCGTTGCGCCTTACGGGGCGCGGCTTGCGCATCGACTGCCAGTGCAAACGCTGAAACGAAGCTTCGCGGTAATGCTTTATTTGCTCGGTGCGAAGATGCTTTGGGGTGTGCTGACAGGGTGAGGTTTAGTTGGCGATTCTTCCTTTAAGTGACTGCAACGATTGGCGGAGAACGCCTGTATGCTTCCGTCACCGCACTTCGGGAGGCATCGCCATGCAACTCTACGATCCCCAGCGCCACCTCACGCTGGCCCCGGAACCATGGAATGCCGAGGTGGCCCGTAACTGGCTCCGTGTGTGGTCCGACAGCGCGGGCGCAGCTAAGGTTGCCGGCATGCCGGCATGGCCCCTTCATCCTCGAGACGCGAGCGATGATGCATCGACGCTAACTCAGGCGCATAGCTTGTACTTCGGCACCTTGGGCGTTTTGTTGGCACTAGATCGTGTCGCCGCTGCCGGTTTGGGCGGCATGCATATTTCTACAACCGAATCGCTTCGTGAGACCCACCTCGCGTACTGCCAGTCACCCGATACTGGCGAGCGCGTTCCAAGCTGGTATCTCGGCGAGAGTTCGTTGTTGACGGCTTTAACGCTTCAGGAGCTATCGGCTCCCAACCCGGCCCGTTCCGCGCAGCTTGCAGAGATGATTCGGAGCAATCGCGACAATCCGACGCGGGAGGCATTATGGGGCGCACCCAGCACCATGCTGGCTGCGCTGATCCTTTGGGAGCGCACTCAACAAGTTGATTGGCAGGCGCTATTTGTTGACTCAGTGAAGGCGATCTGGTCGAGCTGGTTTCAGGATGAGTCAACGGGGGCGTGGCTCTGGGAGCAGGATATGTATGGTCGTCTGGCGCGCTACGTTGGTGCCGGACACGGGTGGGCGGGCAACCTCTATCCGTTGTGGCGTGGACTGGAGTTATTGACCGTAGCGCAGCGGCGATTACTGGAAGAACGAACCGTACAAAGTCTCGAAGCACTTGCGCTGGTGGATGGAGGTTTTGTCAATTGGCCAGCGCGGGCGGGCGACGAAAGGGTATCGCTTACCCAGTGGTGCCACGGCGCACCCGGCATCATCACCGCGCTGCGGTACGCCAATCTGCCGGGCGTGCTTCCTATGTTGTGTAAGGGTGGCGCGACGATTGTCGACGCGGGGCCGCTGGTCAAGGGCGTGGGCCTATGTCATGGCACCGACGGCAACGGCATGGCGTTGCTGGAACTCTTCAGAAAAACGGGAGACGAGGCGTGGTTGGCGTCGGCTCGACAGTTCGCGATGTGGGCGATACGGCAGTCGAACGAGGCATTCAAAACACACGGGCAATGGCGCTATTCGCTGTGGACGGGCGACGCGGGTCTCGCCTGTTTTTTGCTTGATTGTCTCGACGGAAATAGCCGTGGCATGCCGGGGGTAGATACTTTTTTTGATGTCGATCCCGTCACGGCGCGGACTCAACGCGTTCATACGGCAACGCAAGTAAGATCGTGACACGTTAATCAGCTAACGCTTGAAAGCACCATTTAATTAGGGCTACAGGCTTGTTTACTACAAAGTCAACTATTCGCTATATTGATTGTTAGCCCATTTAACATAAGGGTTTTCCTAAAAAGCTGTGTGGCAAAAACTACGCGTCAACGAGCGATTTTGTGATGTAGTTCCACTCCGAATCCGAGACTGGCGTGATCGAAAGCCGATTGCCTCGCTGCAATATGCGCATCTCGGCGAGCTCCGGAACGGCGCGCAGCGCGGCGAGCGGAACAAGCTTGATTTTCTTCACAAACGCGACTTCAACGCAGACCCACTGCGGGTTTTCAGGCTTCGATTTCGGGTCGTAGTGCTTGTTTTGCTTGTCGAACTGGGTCACGTCAGGGGCGGCTGCTCTGGCGACCGAGCCGATGCCTGCAATGCCCGGCTCGGGGCAACTGGAGTGATAGAAAAACACCTGATCGCCGACTTTCATGTCGTCACGCATGAAATTGCGCGCCTGATAGCTGCGCACGCCGAACCACGCGCTTTGCTTGTCGCGCTTCAGGTCATCGATGCTGTATTCGCCCGGCTCGGATTTCATTAACCAGTAAGTCATCCGCTGCTCCTTTCCCGCACAAGCGAAAGGAGTCCGCAGACTCCTTTCATGAAAATTCAGACTCCCGCGAATGCCGCAACGGCCGTCACCTTGAACCGGGGTTCAAGAGTGGATGCTCCACCGCGACTACAAGGTACAGCTGGCGACCCTAAACTCGCGCTTAAGGAAGAGCCGCGCACACGGCCGCGATAGAAGAGCATCCTCGCGACAAGCGCATTGGTACAAAGAATCTTCGACCGCCACACACACCGCAGGAGCAATTCCGATTCTACGCTTGTTGCTCGCGGAAACTAGCGCGCAAAAGTGTGCTAATTTGCCTGTGAAGCCGCGAGCGCTCGTTTCAGATTTGCCGTCATCGCCAGCACGCGAGATTCGACGCGAGGATCGGCCTCAACTGCCGGGTTGGTGGCCGCCAACTCAAGCGCGGCAAGCAGCAAAACACGCTCGATTTCAGCCGTCGGCTGCTTCTGCGCAATCACCGCGCATTCGGCCTCAACAATGGCAATGGCCTCGGCCAGCGCTGCGCGCTCGCCTTCGGGCGCGCCGATGCGAAATTGACGACCATGAATATTGGCTTCGAGCGTCGTACTCATGCCGCTTTTTCTTCCAAAGGCGGATCGGTGGCGGCGTCAGCAACCGGCTGCGGCAAACGATCCGCCACGACGCGCAACTTATGTCCCGCAGCCCGCATGCGCTCAGTTTGTCCGGCCAGCGCCGCACGCAGACGAGCGTTCTCCTCGGACAGCGCCAGCAAGCGCGCAGTCACAGCGTTGAGCGTAATTTCGAGTTCGTCGAGGCTGGAGATCATCACTTAACTATATCAAGCAGCGGCGGTATTTGCTTGCGGCGTGGTCAGTTGTGTGTGGCTGGGTGCCAAATGGGTATCGAGCGCCTTGTAAACCACCGCGAGAATTTCCAGCTCCTCAATGCCTCCCGGAGTCGGCAGCATTACGGTGTCACCCTCGCGGTTTTTGGTGAGGGCGCG
>JBBRVM010000029.1:0-14249 GCA_038246865.1 Burkholderiales bacterium | reverse complement strand
CGTGATGTTGGGCCTGGGTCGCGCACTGGGCGAGACGATGGCGGTGACATTTGTGATTGGCAATGCCTACAACATTTCTCTCAAATTATTCGAACCGGGCAACTCGATTGCCTCCTCGCTGGCCAATGAATTCAACGAAGCGTCTGATCCGCTGCATCTGTCTGCGCTGATCTCGCTGGGACTGGTTCTGTTCATGCTGACGTTCTGTGTATTGGCCGCGTCGCGCTGGATGCTCTCGAGCCTGGCGAAGCGCGAAGGAAAGCGCACATGAGCAACGCCGCAAAGACGGTTGGGAACGACCGCGCCAACAACCCCATCTATCGCCGCCGCGTCTGGGTGAACCGCTTCAATCTGACGATGTCGATCGCCACGATGGGGTTCGGCATGTTCTTCCTGATCTGGATTTTGATCACGCTGTTTAGCAAGGGACTGGCGGCGTTTGGCCCGCAACTGTTCACCCAGATGACCCCACCCCCAGGCTCCGATGGCGGACTGGCGAACGCGATTTTCGGCAGCGTGTTGATGGTCGGCTCGTCAGTACTCATCGCCACGCCCATTGGCATCATGGCGGGCATTTATCTCGCCGAGGTGGGCCGCAACAACTGGATCGCATCGGTCACTCGGTTCGTGAACGACATTTTGCTGTCTGCGCCGTCCATTGTGATTGGTCTCTTCGTGTACACCATCATCGTGTTTCAGGTGAAGCATTACTCAGGTTGGGCCGGTGCGATCGCGCTCGCGATCATCGCGGTGCCGGTCGTTGTGCGGACGACCGAGAACATGCTGATGCTGGTGCCGAACAGTCTGCGCGAGGCAGCTGTCGCGCTGGGTGCGCCGATGTGGAAAGTAGTGTTGAAGGTGACCCTGAAAGCCGTGCGCGGTGGTGTCATCACGGGCGTCCTGCTGGCGCTAGCGCGCGTTTCAGGCGAGACGGCACCGCTGTTGTTCACCTCGCTGAACAATCAGTTCTGGAGTACCGACATGAATGCGCCTATGGCAAATTTGCCGGTCGTGATCTTCCAGTTTGCGATGAGTCCTTACGAAGATTGGCAGCGTCTGGCCTGGGCCGGCGCGCTGTTGATCACGCTGACCGTTTTGATCCTAAACATTCTGGCGCGCACCGTTTTCCGCCAGAAAACACAATAGTCGAGAGATACACATGGCATTCCAAGTCAGCCTCGGGGACACCACTGTTGCCGAACCCACAGCGACCAAACTCAAGATCAGTAACCTGAATTTTTTCTACGGAACATTTCAGGGTTTGCGCAACATTTCGCTCGAAATTCCCGAGAAGCAGGTCACCGCCTTCATCGGGCCTTCGGGCTGCGGCAAGTCCACCTTGTTGCGCGTTTTGAACCGCATGTATTCGCTCTATCCGGGCCAGCGCGCCGAGGGCGAGATTCTGTTTAACGGGCAAAACGTACTCGACCCCAAGTACGATCTGAACGCGCTGCGCGGCTCGGTCGGGATGGTGTTTCAGAAGCCAACGCCGTTTCCCATGTCGATTTATGACAATATCGCGTTCGGTGTGAATCTCTATGAGAATCTGTCGAAAAGCGACATGGACGAGCGTGTGGAATGGGCGCTGAAAAAAGCGTCGCTATGGACCGAAGCGAAGGACAAACTGAGCCAGAGTGGCTTGTCGCTTTCCGGCGGACAACAGCAGCGTCTGTGCATCGCTCGCGGCATTGCGGTGAAGCCGGAAGTGCTATTGCTCGACGAGCCAACCTCTGCGCTAGACCCGATTTCGACGGCTCGCATCGAAGAACTGGTCAGCGAGCTGCGCACCGATTACACCATCGTAATTGTGACTCACAACATGCAACAGGCAGCGCGCGTGTCACAACACACGGCATACATGTATCTCGGCGAATTAGTCGAGTTCACACCGACGGCGCAGATCTTTGTCAAACCCAAAGACAAGCGCACAGAGGACTACATCACAGGAAGGTTCGGTTAATGGGCGCCCCTATAAATCCGTTGTTCGGGCGAATTGCTTCGTTGTGGGGTGCTCGCAATCCTCATGTACCGACGTACATTCCGGTTGCTGCGCGCCCCACGCCTCACACTTCATCCCGAAAAACAAACTTCTAGGAGCGCCCACATGGAACACACTTCAAAACAATTCGAGATCGAACTAGAAGACTTGAGGAGCGGTCTGCTCGCGATGGGTGGCATTGTTGAAGCCCAACTGGAGCGGGCGCTCGAGGCGATTGCCTCAGCTGAGGAAGAGCTGGTTGAAGTCGTTTTGCGCGAGGAAAGACGCGTAAACGACAAGCAGATCGAGCTGGATCGCAAAGCCATGGAGATCATCGCCAAGCGCCAACCCGCAGCGGTGGATTTGCGTCAAATCATCTGCACGATGCAGGCGGTAAACGATCTTGAGCGTATCGGCGATGAGATCAAAAAAGTGGCCCTGCGTGCGCGCCACTTGCAGGCCTCAGAGCGCTTTCAGTTGCTGCGGTTGAACGAGGTCAAACACATCGGCACGCTTGCACAGGACATGCTGAAGGAGGCACTCAATTCGTTTGCTCGACTCGATGTCATTTCAGCGGGCGAAGTGATCGGGCGTGACACAGCGGTCGATGATGAGTTTGAACGCATCATGCGCCTTCTGGTGACCTACATGATGGAAGACCCGCGCACGATTGGCGCGGGGCTGGATGTGGCGTTCCTCGCAAAGGCCATCGAGCGCGTGGCCGATCATGCCAAGAACATCAGCGAATTTGTGATTCACATTGTGCAGGGGCAGGACCCGCGTCACGCGAGCTAGGCGTTTACTTCGGCAGCCGCGGCGCGGTCTGAAGCAGGTCGGCCAGTTCTTTCTTCCAGTACTTCGCCTGCGCCGTCGTGCCATGACCTGCGGTTGGGTCGCTGCCGGGAATCAACAATATGCGGCCATTCTTCACGCGCTTGATCTCCCGATCCAGCACGCCGAGTTCCGGTGGATTGCGTTCATCGTCAGCCGAATTGATCGCGAGCAGCGTGGCCTGAATGCGCTCCAACCCTGCTGACGGGTTGTAGTCGCCTGACGAGTGCCACTGATAGAGGTGACCGTTGGCGTCGCCCGCAAACGGCGCGGTGAGGCGCTGGTTCAGGATTTGATCGGCCTTGGCGCGCGTCGGTGCCGCCTTGAATAGGGCCTGATTGCCGCCGTTGGTCGCCGTTGCGAAAAATACCGAGGCGAATTGCAGGCTCTTCGGCTGTTTCGTGTAGTTGCCGCCCATCCATTCCGGGTCGTTCTTGATTGAATCGGTAATCAGACGGCGCAGCATCCAGTTGCGACTCGACATTTCGGTCGGCAAGGATGCCATCGGTATCGCGATGTCCATGAAGCCCGGATATTTCTGCGCCCAGATCCACACCTGCATCCCGCCCATCGAATTGCCCTGTACCAGTCGCAAATGCTTGACGCCCAGATGCTCGCTAACAAGACGATATTGCGCATCGACCATGTCGTCGTAGTTGTACTTCGGAAATTTGACGCGCAAACCGTCGGAAGGTTTACTGGATTTGCCGGTACCAATCGCATCCGGCAGGATGACGTAGTACTTGCCCGCATCAAGCGGCTGACCGGGGCCGAACAGCTCACCGGCAAATGCGGGGTTGACCATGCCCATGCTTGAGCCCGTGGTGCCGTGAAGAATCAGCACCGGTTCGCCGGAAGGGTCGCCCACCGTTGTGTAATTCAGCCGCAACTCGGGTAGTACCTCGCCGGTGTGAAAGCGGAAATCGCGGACGACCCATGCGCCTTCCTTCGGAGCGGGGTAGTCCGCAGCGAAGAGGGGAAACGCGGCAACCACGACCGATAGGCAAAATAGCGCTCGCGCCAGATGATTAATTAACTTCATGATTCGCTCCTTTTTTTCCACCCGTTCACTGGGCGTGACGTGATTTATTGGGTTAGCGTGATCCTGATTTGTGGTGAAAAACGCCGTTCGCCCCGGTTCGCCGCAATAAGCGATATTGGCGTTGCACGCATCCACTGGGATAATGGTGGCGATGAAAGCCCCCAAGAGACTCCAAGCGCTGATCGACGAAGGCCTGATCGACACAGTTGTGCGCCAGCTGATGAGCGGCAAAGAGGCGATGGTTTTCGTGGTGCGATGCGGCGACGAGACGCGCTGCGCCAAGGTCTACAAAGAGGCGACCAACCGCAGCTTTCGGCAGGCGGTCGACTACACCGAAAACCGCAA
Organism: Burkholderiales bacterium; assembly: GCA_038246865.1. Lineage (GTDB taxonomy): Bacteria > Pseudomonadota > Gammaproteobacteria > Burkholderiales > Casimicrobiaceae > Casimicrobium. Next base: position 10,053 of record JBBRVM010000029.1, on the reverse strand, counting down.
GGTCAAGAACACCCGCGCCGCGCGCGCGATGGCGAAGGGCAGCAAATTTGGGCGGCAAGCGATGGAAGAGGCGTGGCAAAGCGCGGAAGTTGACGCGCTATATCGTCTCGCCGCAGCGGGCGTGCGGGTGCCGAAGCCGTACAACTTTCTTGAAGGCGTGCTGCTCATGGAGCTGGTCGCCGACGCGGAGGGTGCCGCTGCGCCGCGACTCAACGACTGTGTGTTTACAGCGGAAGAGGCTCGCAGATATCACTCGACGCTCCTAACCGAAGTGGTGCGCATGCTCGGCGCGGGCGTTGTGCATGGTGACCTCTCGGAATTCAACATTCTGCTCGCTGCGGATGGCCCGGTCATTATCGATCTGCCACAGGCTGTGGACGCCGCCGGTAACAACCACGCCAAGCGCATGTTGCTGCGCGACGTGAACAATCTGCGCGACTTCTTCGGTCGCTCCGCACCGGAATTGCTGAAGACCGACTACGGGAACGAGATTTGGGATTTGTACGAACGCGGCCTGCTCGATCCCGCGCTTCCGCTCACCGGCCAGTACAAACACGAAACAGGCCCCGTTGATCTGGAAGGCGTGATGGATCAGATTGAAGACGCGCGCTTTGAGGAAGAGGCGCGTCGGTTGCGAATGGCCTCAACCTAGCTGCGACGCATCACCGCATCGGATACGCGTACATCAACCCGCCATGATTCCAAAGATTGTTAAGGCCGCGCGGCAAAGCAATCGCCGTTTTCGGGCCCAGGTTGCGCTCGAACATTTCGCCGTAGTTGCCGCTGGTCTTGAGGGCACGAACCATCCAGTCGCGATCCAGCCCAAGCAATTTGCCGGTGTCCTCGCTGCTGCCAAGAATGCGCTGCACGACCGGATCCTGACTGGTGGTTTTCATGCTGTCGACGTTAGCGCGGGTGATGCCGTATTCCTCCGCTTCGAGCAGGCCGTAAATAACCCATTTAACGACGGCGAACCATTCGTCATCGCCGCGTCGCACCATCGGGCCGAGCGGTTCTTTCGAGATGAGCGTGGGCAGGATGACGTGGTCTTTCGGATTTTTCGCCTCCTTGTTGCGCACCGAGGCGAGGCCCGAGGCGTCGGTGGTGTAGCCGACGCAGCGGCCACCAAAGTACGCGCCGATCAGCGCGTCGAGTGATTCAAAAACGACGGGTTTGAAGCCGAGATTGTTAGCGCGTGAAAAGTCGGCGAGGTTCTTCTCGGTGGTGGAGCCTGAGAGCACGCAGATGGTTTGTCCCTTGAGTTGGCGCACATCCTTGATGCCGGATTTGGCGGGCACCATGAAACCCTGACCGTCGTAGTAAAGCGGCGCGGTAATGTGCAGGCCGAGCGAGGCGTCGCGCGTGAGGGTGAAGGTCGTGTTGCGCGAGAGGACATCGATTTCGCCCGATTGCATCGCGGGCAGGCGTTGCTGCGAGTTGAGCGGCACCCATTTCACCCTGGTCGCGTCGTTCAGGATCACAGCGGCCAGGGCCTTGCAGAAGTCGGCGTCGAGACCGCTCCAGTTGCCCGCTGAATCCGCCTGCGAAAAGCCTGCGAGGCCGATGTTGACGCCGCAAGTGAGTTGTCCGCGTGCCTTGATGCTGTCGATGGTTTTTCCGGCTTGCGCGGGGAGGGCAGCGAGCGCGAGGGTAGCTGCCGTTGCAATGCTCGCAACACAGCGGAGCGATTTTAAAACGGTGGTTTTCATGTTGGCCTTTGTGCGCTTGCGCCGTGTTTGTTGATGGTCGTGAGTTACATCGCGATTATTCGCGGATTTATGCGTCAATGGACGATAGCGCATCGATTCTGATGCCCACTGAGTCGGCGCTTTCGGGTAATGGAAGCTTCGGATGTCAGGCTCACAAAATCCAGCGCACGACCCACGGTAACACCAGCGAGGCCAAGAGTCCGTGCAGCCCCAATGCCAGCCCGGCGAACGCGCCCGCGTCGGCACTCACGAGATAGGCACGCGCGGTGCCGATGCCATGGGCCTGGGCGCCGAGCGCAAAGCCGCGCACCATCATGCTTTTAATACCCAGTAAATCGAATACGATCTTGCCAGTCGCCGCGCCCAGCACGCCGGTCAGAATCGCGAACACGGCAGACAAGGCGGGCACGCCACCGATGGCTTCACTGATACCCATCGCAATTGGCGCAGTGACACTCTTGGGCAGCAACGAGCGCGCGGCGGACTCTGATACGCCGAGATATTTTGCCGACCCATAGACGGTGGCCGTCGCCGCCACCGAGCCACAAACCAGCCCGGTTAACAAGGATCGCCACGAGGCTCGCAACTCGGCAAGGCGCTCATAAAACGGTACCCCAAGCGCGACGGTGGCGGTGCCGAGCAGGAAGTGCACGAACTGCGCGCCCTCGAAATATTGTTGATACGAAACCCCGGAGAGCGCGAGCGTGGCCGTCCACCAGCATGGCGACGAGCACGGGATTGACCAGCGGATGCTGGACGCTGCGACGCGCAAACCACAAACCGATTTGATACGCCACCAGCGTGAGCGTGAGCCCCAACAGCGGCGTCGTCGATAGATACACCCACAGCCGAAAAAAATCATCACGCATCGTGGGCGGCTTCGCGTTCGGGCGCAGGTTCGCGCTTGCCGATGCGCTCAGCCACCCATGCGGTGACGGCAAGTCCGACCAGCGTCGACACCGCGAGCGCAACGGCAATTGCCAGCCCTTCCTCGCGAATGGCTTTCAGATGCAGCACCACACCAACGCCGGCGGGAATGAACAACAACGACAAATGAGACAGCAGGCCGTCCGCCGCCACTTTCAGCGACGCTGTCCAGCGCGGCCGCAGGCGCAGCACGACAAGTAACAACACAAACCCAATAATCGGCCCTGGCACCGGCAGCGCGTACGCGCGAGCGACGCCCTCGCCGGCAAGTTGCATCAATAGAAGTCCCGTAAACCCATTCAACATCGGCCCAGTCTACGTGGAACCGTACCGTGAAAGGAAGTCGATTTGTCGCGCGATTGTTTTGGACTTCGCTCGCAATGCGCAATAGATGAGAGCCCACTCGCTCAGCAGTCATTTCGGTAGAGTGGCTTCTTGCTGTAAGCCCATGGGAACTGAGGCTAGCGCTCGCATTTGGCACAAGTCGACTAAGGGCTTTTATTTCGCCTAGCCCTTGTCCAATGGTCATTTCCCGCTGAAGCTGTACAGCTCAGAATCGACGTGAGGTGCTTGGCAGTGTCGGGCTTCAATACGACGTTGCGCACCGTGCCTCAAAATGCTGCGAACCGTGTCGATCCGGTTATGGCGGGAGCAGACCCGCCAGATAGTTTTGGATCTGCGTAAACGTCGCGCGAGTTGCCCCAACGCCGATTGCGCCCGCGATGAGCGCTGGGCCACGAATATTCAGCAAGTAGCGCGAGATGAGCAGGCCGTCGGTGAGGGCGTCAACCTGGCCATTACCGTCGATATCGAGCTTTGGTTTCAGGTCGTCGAGAAACGCTGTGAGTGCGGCTGCGGTGCTGCGCGTGGCATCGCCGGAAACTACGCCCCCGCTGATCAGCGCGGCTCCGCTCATCCCAGCCATATAGCGCAGTATCAGCACGCCGTCGTTGGCCCCGGTTGCTTGCGAAACCGGCGTGTTGCCTTCAACATCCAGGTTGAATGGGCCGTTGCTCGTCACCGCAAAAGTGGCGAATACGTTGGCTGCGCTGTTCAATGTCTTCGTGCATGGCAAGGTGCCGGTGCAGCCACTGCCGAGCCAGCCGGAGAACGTAGACGCCGCGCTGGTTGGCGTTGCGGTGAGGGTTACTGCGGTGCCTGCGCCAAACGACGCGCTGCACATTGCGCCGCAGTTGATACCTGCGAGCGATGAGGTTACCGTGCCGCTGCCAGAGCCATTTTTAACGACTGCAAGCGCCACCGGTAACGCAGCAGTCACGCATTGTGAAAATTCAGAGGTGCTCCCGCCTGAGTCGGTTGCAGTGGCCGTGACCACTGATTGCCCGACCGGGAGCGGTGCAAACGTTGCGTTGAAGCTCGCGTTGCCGCCGCCGTCGGTGCTGACCGATTGAAATCCGATGAACGTTTTTCCTTCGCCATAACCCGACGCATCACACGCGGAGTTGGCGAAAAATTCAAGCCGATAGGTAGCGCTGGCGATGCTGTTGAGCGTACCTTGCACATTGCCCGCCGCGGAAACGGTGGTGAGCACTGGATAGTTTTGCCGACCGTTGACACCAAAGTCGCCGTCACCCGTGTCGTTCGGCGTCACGCCAAACGTTGTCTCGCTTCCCGGTGACGACAAGTTGATGCCCAGCTGAGCGTTCGAGAACATCGAATTGCCGAGGATCGAATGACCGTTGCCGAGTTGATCGCTCAGCAACACGCCGTAGCTGGTGTTGAACGCGATCACATTCCCCGCGTCCGAAGCTGTGCCGCCAATCTGGGTGCCAGTGACCGCCACACTGCCGCTCACATAAATGCCGGGCACCGCAAATGCACTTGGAACGAATCCAGCAGGCGCGCTGATGCCAGACACGCCGGTGCCGATCCAGTTGCCCTGCACCACGGCGTCGCGGGTCTGGATGGCCACATTCGCAGTCGTACCGCTCGCCGCGATGACATTGCCTGCGCCCGGCGCGCTGCCACCAATCACGCTGCCGCTGCTGCTGGTGGAAATACCGTAGAAGACGTTACCGAGCGCTGCTGCGCCTGTGACATCCACGCCAATATAGTTGCCTGAAATCGTGTTGTCGCTGGTCGCGCCGATGAGGGAGGATTCGTCATAGATGCCCGCAGTGTTACCGGAAATTACGTTGCGCGCCGCAGCCGTAGTGCCGCCGATGACAGTGTTTTTTCCGCCCACCTGCACGAACGCGATGGCGAGGTCGTTGGCAATGGCGTTCGTGCCAGCCTCATTGGTGCCGATCAGGTTACCCAGAATTTGCGTACTCAATATAGGCGTGCTGGACGAAGAAATCAGAATGCCGGTGCCGTTTCCCGAGATCACATTTCGCGCAGCAGGCGTCGTGCCGCCGATCACGTTGTTATGCGAATTTGTCGACACCGACACACCGTTTTGCCTGTCAGCAAAACCCGCGCTGCCATCGGCGTTGGTGCCGATAAAGTTGCCTTCAACCGTGTGATTGCCAGTGCCACCCAGTGCGATGCCCACGCGCCGATTGAGAATCAGTCCACGTACGACGCTGCCGCTCACTGCCAAAAAAATGTTGGTACCGACGGTCGCAAGCGCGCCGATTTCCACTCGCTACGACGCGTTGGTGCCGAGGTTGGGTGGATTGGTGTTCACCGTTGCGCCGGGCTGGGTATAGCCATCAATCACCACGCTTTTCGTGAACAGCGGCAATCCGCTCAGCAATGAAATCGTGCACACGCCGGTGGCTGCAACACAGTTGGCGTCGGACGCGGGGATCTTGAATACGATGCTGTGCGGGCCAGACGCAGGGACGGCGTTGATATCGATGATCGCTTGACGAAAACTGCCAGCCGAGGCATCAGTGGTGTTGCTTACCGTGAAGGTTGCGGCTTGTGTTGCTGCAACGGTAAATATTGAAGTCAGAATCGAGCTGGCAATGGCGCGCAGGTGCTTCATGTGAATGTGCCGCGTTCGCTAAAGCGCGTTCGGTGCCGTGGCCGAACACAGCAACAACTCATGGAGCCCGATCCAGCCATTTGTTGTGCTGAAAGCGTTCAACTGCGCCTCCATGTCGTCCCACGCATCGCGCTGCTGAGTCTCGGTTAGCGGCGCAAGAATTTGCATGATGGGTGAGCCTGCGCTGCGAACGAAGTCGACGTAATGACGGCTCTGTGGCAAGCGAAATGGTGCCGTCACCGGTTGCACATTGACGTCTACAAAGCCCGCGTCGTTGAGCAACTGCACGAGCAATCCCGGCTTGCCGAGACTCATCAGCGTACCCGGCGCGAAAGGGGATGGTGAGTCACCCGTCAAGCCCGCATGCTTGAGCGCGGTCTGCATCATGATTGCGAGGCAGGGATTGTTTTGCGGACCTGAGAACACCAGCGCACTAAAGTGTCCGCCCGGTTTCAGCGCGTTGCGAGCGCTGGTCAGCGCGGCCAGAGGTTCGTTACAAAACATCACGCCCAGCCGGCATACCGCTGCATCAAATTGGGCTCCGTCAAGCCCAAGCGATTGTGCGTCGGCTATGCGCGTATCGACCTGAGAAAAGCCTTCAGCGTGTGCGTTGTGTCGCGCCAATTCCAGGATGCGTGTTGAAATGTCCGTGGCGAGTACGTACCCCCTTTCACCGACGCGACGCGCGATATCGAGCGTTTGATCGCCAGCGCCCGCAGCGATGTCTAGAACACGTGATCCTGCACTTATTTGCGCCGCATTGAGCATCATGCGCGTGGCGTCCTGCAGCCACGCACGGATGATTCGCGTGTGGTCATTCCAGCCCGCTGCGGCCTTATCCCAAGGGTGATCAGGCACAGTTACGGTGTCAACGTCAGCGAGCGCAATCATTCGGCACGAATCCCGGTGCTGCGGATAATCGGTTGCCAGTAGCGCTGTTCTGCGGCGATGCGGCTGGTCAACGCCGATGGAGTGCTTGCTGCCGCCGACATCCCCGACTCCGAAAACGCGGCGATCAGTTCGGGTCGTGCAATGGCGGTACGCAGCGCCTGTGAAGTAGTTTCGATCACCGTTGACGGCACGTTTGCAGGCATAAAAAACGCGAACCATTCACGCACGATCAAATCCCGAAAACCTTGCTCCACCAGCGACGGAACATCAGGGAAATAGGCGCTGCGCTGCGGCCCGGACGTCGCCAGCACACGAATTCTGCCCGCTGCCTTGTGCTGCCGTAACAAGCCTTCAGGCAACACCAGCACCGCAATTTGCCCGCCGAGCAAGTCCACCATCGCCGGTGGTCCGCCGGCATAAACGACGTGCTGCCACGGCACGTCAGCCTCGCGAAAAAGCATCGCCTCAAGTAAGTGCGGCAGGGTGCCGGTGCCGGGGGAACCGGCATTCGCGAGTTTGGGGTTGGCGCGCATCCAGTCGACCAGTTCACGGATGCTGGTCACGCTGGCGGGCACCGCCGGGCCCACCGCGAGCCCCAGCGTCATCTCGCCCGCCAGCGACACCGGTTGCAGGTCAAGCACCGGGTCGTAAGCAAGCTTTGCGTAGAGGTACGGATAGACGGTGGCCACTGCGCCCTGCGCGAGCAACACCGTCGAGCCATCCGCCGGGGCGGCTTTGAGCGCGTTCACTGCGATCTGTCCCGCTGCGCCGGGCCGGTTTTCGACGAAGCTGGCGCGACCACTGCTGGCGCTGAACTGTTCGGCAATCCGCCGCGCCACGATGTCGGGGATGCTGCCCGCCGGGCCGGAACACAGAACACGCAGCGGGGGGCTTGATCCCTGGGCGCTGACGGCTTTGATCCAGCCGGCGCTGAGCAGTGTGGCGGTGGCAGCACAACCGAGGTTAAGGAAAGTGCGTCGGGAGGTAGGCGTGGTGAACATGGATACTTTTCTGTGAGGGGAAGGACTGACGTGGATGTTTGCAGAACCACCCGGCCTATGGGAAGATGCGCGGTGCAGCAAGCCGATGCTTGTTATGCATCACACTGCGCACTTGAGGGCATGTCCAGCAATGAGATTACAAAGAATCGAGCAGTTCATCGCGGTCGTCGACGCGGGCAGCATTCGCGGTGCCGCGCGGCTCCTCGGCATGTCACAGCCCGCGTTGTCGCGCGCCTTGCAGCAACTTGAAGAGGAGCTGGGCGTGCAGCTCATGAATCGCAGCGGTCGCGGCGCGTCACTGACGCCTGCGGGTAGCGCATTTCTCGCGAGGGCACGAGTTGCCGAAGCGGAGCTGCGCAAAGCTGCTGAAGAAGCGCGAAGCACGGGGGACGACGGTAGCGGGCTTCTGGCGCTCGGAATGTCGCCGGTGGGCGCGAGCCTACTGTTGCCAGAACTGTTCATCACGTTGCGGCAAACACGGCCCAAAGCGCGCATTCGTATTCTCGAAACCACGCCCAGCGCGCTCTTGCCGCTGGTGCGAGACGAAGTGATGGATCTCGCTGTGACGCAGCGCACCCGAATCAATCTCGATGCAGGCCTTGACTACCGACCGCTCGCCGAAATCAATATGCGCATTGCGCTGCGCCGTGGGCATCCGTTGCTCGCCTTGCGCAAGGTGCATTTAACCGATCTCGTAGGCGCATCATGGTTGTACATGACCGCGCACGACAGCTCAGACGACATTGTGAGCCGCTCGTTTATCGCGGCTAACTTGCCAGTGCCATTGCCGGCCGTACATTGTGGTTCGTACTTCATCGCACTTGATTTGATCGCGGCGACCGATATGGTGGGAGTGTTGCCGCCCGCGCTGTTGCGCTCGTGCATGAAATCCGGGCAGCTGGATGAACTGGTATTGGCGGAGCCGTTGCTGCCGATTCATTTGGGCCTCTATACCCGCGCCGGATCGCAGGCAACTGCATCGGCAAAGTCAGCCGCGGACGCGATCGTCGCCATTTCGCACCGCATAGCGTTGAGGGGTGAATTGCGTAGTACGAAGCCACTGGCAGTGTCGCCTTGAGGTACGCATTTTCTGAAAAACCTACTCTGGCGACTGGCTGCCTGATAGCAATGACTTGACCATGCGAATCACGACGACGCAGATTGCCCAACGACTCCGCCGCCGCGCCAAGCCTCGTGAGCCGCCGCTCGCGCTGGAACAACCGCCCCAGTCGCCGCCGCATGGGCGCGTCAAGTGCGAAGCGAAGGGGAACAGTGGGTACGCCGGAATAGTAGTCATAGGGCAACAGCGTAAAAATCTTCCTGATCGACTTATCCATTTTTAGGGGCTTAGCCCTAGTGCAGGTGTGCTTTAAGCGAAAAGCTGTACTGCTCGGATACACTGCCCGCTTCCCTGCTTTGCGCCCGGCTCCGGCTGATGCGCGTTAAACCTTCGCGCGATGAAACCTCCTTCGGCCACCGCTGCGCCCGTAGTTAAAAAAATTGCCGGTACGGGTGCGCCCGGTCGTTCGCCGTTTGATTCAGCAAAACCACCGTCTGTGGCGCTCGCTCTGGTGCAGCGGCGAGCGGCTGAGGCCGTGCTGGCGGTGCTTTCGGGAAATAACGCGGATACGGCGCTGGCTCGCGTGGATACTTCCGGTTTTGATGGCGCGACGCGTGCGGCGCTCACTGATTTGACCTACGGCACGCTGCGCTTTTTAGGCGAGCTACGCGCCATCGTGCGCCAGTTTGTGCATGCGAAGCCGGAGCCGCTGATTGAGGCACTGCTGTGGGTGGCGATTTACGAGCTGGCACACAGCAAAACGGCCTCGCACGTGATCGTGTCCCAGGCCGTAGCCGCGGTGGAGACGATCAATCGCGGTGCCAAGGGTTTTGCCAACGCCGTGCTACGCAATTACATGCGTGAGCCCGAGGCGTCGCTCGCCAAGGCGATGGAACATGACGAGGGCATGTGGAATCACCCGACCTGGTGGGTCGAGCGTGTGCGCCGCGAGCAGCCCGAGTGGTGGGAAGCAATTTTGCGCGGTGGCAATGGGCATGGCCCGCTGACGCTGCGCGTGAACCGACGACGGGCGACGGTTGAGCAGGTGATGGCGGCGTTCGAGGCGAAGAAAATCGAAGCGGAGGCGCTGTCCGACACGATGATCATGCTTAAACGGCCGCGTCCCGTTGAACGATTGCCCGGTTTTCGCGACGGGAATTTTTCGGTGCAGGATGCGGGCGCGCAGCTTGCCGCAACGCTGCTCAGCGCGAAGGATGGTATGCGCGTACTAGATGCCTGCGCCGCGCCCGGTGGCAAGGCGGCGCATGCGCTGGAGCTGGCCGATTGCAAGCTGATTGCGCTGGATGTGGATGCCGAGCGCGTGAAGCGCGTGGCGGAAAATTTTGACCGCCTCGGGTTGGTGGGCGACGTGCGCGCGGCCGATGCTGCAACCCCAGCGCCCTGGTGGGATGGCGTGCTGTTCGACCGAATACTCATCGATGCGCCATGTACCGGCTCCGGCGTGGTGCGGCGACATCCCGATGGCAAATGGCTCAAGCGCGACAGCGATGT
>JBBRVM010000028.1:0-14385 GCA_038246865.1 Burkholderiales bacterium | reverse complement strand
GCGCGGGGGGTTTTTTTTTTTTTGAATCTTCCGCGGCGGTGTCCGATTGGGGCGCCCCCCCCCCCCACCAAAAAAACAGCGCTGGGTTGGGGGCCGCCCCCCCCCCCCGACCCAAGTTCAGCTCAGTCTTCCATCTCCGCCTTAGCCGCCTCTACATCCAGACACTCCATCGCATCCATCGGCTCCGACCCCGCAGCCTCCGCATAAAGCGCCTCCACATCCTTCATCTTCTTGTCGCCAAAGAGCTTGTAAAGCCCGTCCGCTTTTTCGGTGCGGGCCACGGCTGATTCGGGGTTTAACTTGAGCGCTTTGTCGTAGTTCTCGACGGCTGCTTCTTTGCTGACGCCGTAGGTCATCTTGCCGATCAGGCTGCCTACTTTTTCGATCACTTCGGCGTTGAAGGTACCGAGGGCGATGTGGGCGTCGGCGTGTTTCGGCTCAAGCTTGAGCGCAGTGTTGAGCGCAGTGCTCACCTTGCCGCCGATGCCTTGCGTGAGCGCTTTGGCAACGCCGATCAGCTGGCCGTAGCGACCGAGCGAGTAGGCGGCGAGATAGTACGCGTTGGCGTTTTTCTTTTGCGCGGCTTGCAGTTCTTCGCAGCGGGCGGCGATCTCTTCGTAGGCCTTTTGCTTTTTGGCGTCGCTGGTTTCGAGGTAGTTGTTGTAGATGCAGGCGGCTTTGTTCGCGGCGTTGTAGCCGTCAAGTCCCGCCGCGAGTCCGGCAACGTATGCGCCTTCAAAATCACCGGCGTGATAGAGCCGCCAGGCTTCTTCAACGGCTTTATCCGTCGGGAACGGTTCGGCATCGCCTTTATGCAAGCGAGCCCAGTTTTTTTTGAGCGCAGCGCCGTCGTAAACAAATGCGCTGTTATCGTGCGGGAAAGCGGCCCAGCCGCCTTTTTTTGCCATGATTTTTTCTCCTTGATTCTTTATCGGTATTCGGCTGCGAGCTTTTCAAACAACAAGCGCGCGTCGCCATGCAAATACGGCGCGAGCAGCACCATCACCTGAAACACCCCTTGGCCCATTGCGTTGCCCTCGTCGAGCTTCCTCGGGTTCATCACGTACGAGTATGAATGCCAGTAGGTGGCGAGCATAACCAGGTTGGTGGACACGGCCTGAATTTCACCATCGGTGGCTCTGAGTTCGTCGATGGAGCGCATTTCGGTCATGAGGCGCACGGTGTTTTTCTGCGCGTTTTGCAGGATGGTTTTGAAGTGCGTTTCGATGATGCGATTCTTTGACAACAGGTCGTTCAAATCGCGATAGATGAAACGGTATTTCCAGATTTTTTCGAACAGCAAATGCAGCCAGAACCAGGTGTCTTCGACGTTGGCGGGACGGTCTTTGCCGATGGCAAACAGCTCGTCCAGCTCGCGCTCAAACTGCGCGAAGATCTTGGTGACGATTTCGTCTTTGCTGCGATAGTGGTAGTAAAGATTGCCGGGCGAGATGTTCATCTCATCGGCGATGGCATTGGTCGTCACGTTCGGTTCGCCGAACGAATTGAACATTGTGAGCGACACTTCAAGAATGCGCTCTTTGGTGCGGCGGGGGGCTTTACGTTCCATGTGTTTGCGCGAAATGCTGCACCGTTGGCAACCTTGCGCTCCGTCCTTTTTTGTCGTCCTCTTAATCAATTGTGGAGGAAGTGGCGAGCGAGCGCAAGAAATTAGAGTGTGTCGATCAGCTTTTCGCTGAATCTCTTATTTTGTTTGGGCTAGCAGCGCAAGTGGCTACTAGTCGGGTTTCCAACAAATTCGTACCTAGCCCTTGTCTACCGGACGTTTCGTTTAAAAGCTGATTACCGATCAACGGAGCAATGCGACCTCTAGCTTGTCCAGTGCTTGCGTAAGTTTTGACGCTGCGGCGCCAGTTTCTCCCCGTGCCACTTTGCGTGCGGTCGGCAGCAATTTGCGATGCGGATCGGATAGCGCATTGAGATTTAGCTTGACGCCGTATTTCGCAAATTCGGCTGCGATGGCATCGGAGCGCGCGAGCAATTGCTCGCGCGTGTGCTGATACGCATGCTCGGCGAGGCGGCGGCGATTGCCGTAGCTGAACAGATTGGAAAAGAACAGATCGGCGTCGCCTTTGGATGGCTCAAGCACGATAAGCTTGGCGTCCTTGTACGTCGTGGCGTAGCTTTGCAGGCTCTTCTCAAGACGCGAATGAATCAGCGCGCGGAAGGTTTGCGACAACACCGCCGGCAAACCGCGTTCGGCCAAATGCGACTGCGCGCGCGCTGCGACGGTGCCATTGAATGGCACCAGCGGATTGACGCAGATCACGAGCTTGGCACCCGCATTGAGCGCGCTCGAAGCGTGCAGTGTTTTGTTAAGCGCGCCGTCGACATAATGGCGGGCACCAATCTTCACCGGTGGGTACATTCCGGGCAGCGCGGCGCTGGCCTGCACGGCTTGCGAGATCGGGATGTGGTTCATCGTGGCGGAACCGAACTCGACAGTTTCGCCGGAATCGAGGTCGGTCGCGATCAGGAAGAGGTTGGCCTTGAGTTCGCGGAAATCGTTAGTCCGACCGGGCCTGGTCAGCAGCGTGCGCATCGCTTGTTCGATGGCGCGATTGTCGAAAAGCCCCGTCGGGATGACCGCGCTAAGACGCTGCAACTCGGAGAGCATGCGGTTCGGTTTCAGCGAGCGTGCGCTGGCCCAGAGTGCCGAGATGACGGCTGCAGGAAGGTTCGACAGGCGGGAGGCGTACTCGCGCAGCGCCGGACGCATGAATACTCCGGGCGCAAGCGCGTCGCCGTCTTCGCCTTCGTTTTCGATGAAGAGCTGCACCATTTCTGGCGGCGTGATGCCGTTGGCCAAGCCCGCCGTCACGAACGCACCGGCACTGACGCCGACATACGAATGCAGCTTGGTGAAATCGAGCGTTGGCAAGGCTTCGTGCAGTGCAGCAATCGCGCCCACTTCATACACCGCGCCCAGCGGGCCACCGCCGGCGAGGGCCAGGGCGATAGGAGGTGTATCCGGGTCGGTGAGTTTGGTCATGGTGTAGCGCTGAATGTTGCGGTGCGGTAGCAAAAGTGCGCGCACTGCGCACATCGCTAATGCACTGAATGATAGAAAAACGGCCACCGAAGTGGCCGCATTTCATCGTCGTTTGAAACTACTTCCTGGCAGCAGGCTTGCGAGCGGCTGCCTTTTTGCCGGCGACGGCCTTCACTGGAGCTGCCTTAACTGGAGCGGCTTTGGCAGGTGCAGCTTTACCCGCATTCATCTTTTGAACCTGTTTGGTCAGCTCTTCAACGCGCTGCGTGAGCTTGGTGATGTCAGCCTTGGTTGGCACGCCCAGGCGGCCTACGGCACGGCCTACGCGGTCTTCAAACACGGTTTCCAGACGATCCCATGCGCCAGCAGCTTTGCTCGTCGCTTCGGTGATCTTGCCGGAGACTTCGTTGGTCACGTCATTCATGCGTGAGTCAGCGAGTGAACGGAATTTTTTTTGCAGACCGGAGCCTTCTTTAACGAGTGCTTCAAACACTTTGCTGCCTTCTTCTTGAGCTTTGGAAAATGCGCCGAGGCCTGCCAGCCAGATGTGGCTGGATGATTCTTTAACGGTTTCGAGCAGATTGCTTTCGTTTGATTTAGCTTCTGCGGCTTTGCTGAATTTCTTGACCATTTGTTGTTTCCCTTTTGAGTAAAGTTTCGATGGACGAACTTTATGCCTCACCCATAGAGCGCGCATCCTAGAAACCCGCTATTTACCTAGGAGAATGGCTCTAGAATGGATCGGGGGCATTTCGCGCAACAGCGTCAATGCAGTTCGAACTAATGGAGGCCACATGACTTATTTCGTAACCGGAGCATCCGGATTTATCGGCAAACGACTGGTTAAAAAACTACTCGGACGCAAGAACACGACCGTCTACTTTCTGATTCGCGCCGAGAGCAAAAAGAAGGTCGCGAAGCTGATGGACTTCTGGGGCGGTGAAGCGGCCAAGCGCTGCATCCCCATCGTTGGCGATATCGCGAAGCCGGGCCTCGGTTTGTCGACCGCGGACAAGACCAAGATCAAAGGCAAGATCAAACATTTCTTTCATCTGGCCGCGATGTACGACATGGCCGCCAGCGCAGAGGCTAACGAAACTGCGAACGTCACCGGCACCCACAACGCGGTCGCACTCGCAAACGAAGTCAAAGCGGGTCTCTTCCACCACATGAGCTCGATTGCGGTGGCTGGCAATTACGAAGGCGTGTTCCGCGAGGACATGTTCGATGAGGCGAAGGACTATCTCGATCATCCTTACATGCAGACCAAGCATGAGAGCGAAGCGTTGGTGCGCAAGAACTGCGACATGCCTTGGCGCGCATATCGACCCGGCGTTGTGCTCGGTGACTCGAAGACTGGCGAGATCGACAAGATCGATGGACCGTATTACTTCTTCAAACTGATCCAGAAAATGCGCGCGATGTTGCCGCAGTGGATGCCTGCGATTGGCATCGAAGGCGGGCGCATGAACATGGTGCCGGTCGATTTTGTCGTCGATGCGACCGATCACATCGCGCATTCGACCGACAAAAGCTTGAACAACAAAGCGTTCCATCTCACCGATCCTGCGCCGCTGCGTATTGGTGATTCGCTGAACATCTTCGCGCGCGCTGCGCATGCGCCGCAGATGGCGTTGCGCGTGAACGCGGCGCTGCTCGGATTCATTCCACAGAGCGTGATGAAGGGCATGATGACGCTGCCACCGGTGCGTCGCATCAAGAACGCAGTGGTGAAGGATTTGGGCATTCCTGAGGACACGTTGTCCTTCATCAACTACCCGGTACGCTTCGATTGCCGTGATACGTTGAAGGCGCTGGAAGGCACGAAGATCGCGGTGCCAGATCTCGAGAGTTACGCCTACAAACTGTGGGATTACTGGGAGCGGAACCTCGATCCCGATCTCTTCATCGACAACACGCTGAAAGGTCAGATCACGGGTAAAGTGATTTTGATTACCGGCGGTACATCGGGTATCGGGCAAGCTACCGCGATGAAAGTCGCAGCAGCGGGCACAGCGAAAGCGGTCATCGTCTGCGGGCGCGATCAGGAGAAAATTGATGAGACATTGAAGCTTGCGAAAAAACTGGGCGTGAAGGTATCGGCCTATCCCGCAGACGTTGCGGATGAAGCAGGCTGCAAGGCCTTCTGCGCGATGCTGGAGACGAAATACGGCGGCGTTGATATTCTGGTGAACAACGCCGGCCGCTCGATTCGTCGCGCGATTGAATCAAGCTACGACCGCTTCCACGATTTCACACGTACGATGGATGTGAACTATTTCGGCGCGCTTCGCATCACCCTCGGGCTCATCGACGGCATGGTCAAAAAGAAAAAGGGCCACGTCATCAACATCTCCTCGATTGGCGTGCTCACCAACGCGCCGCGCTTCTCGGCCTACGTGTCGTCGAAGGCGGCGCTGGATGCATGGACGCGATGCGCGGCGTCCGAGTTTGCGGATCGCGGCGTGAGCTTCACCACGATTAGCATGCCGCTCGTGAAGACGCCGATGATTGCGCCGACGGCAATCTATAACAATGTGCCCACCCTGTCGCCGGAGGAGGCCGCCGACATGATCATCCGCGCGATCGTCTACAAGCCAGTGAACATTGCAACGCGCCTCGGAACATCGATGCAGGTGCTGCATGCGGTGGCTCCACGCATTGCGCAAATCGTAATGAACACCAGCTTCCGCATGTTCGGCGATTCCGAAGCGGCCAAGGGCAAAAAGAATGAAGTGGTCGGGCCTTCGGCGGATCAATTGGCGCTATCGAACTTGATGCGCGGGATTCATTTGTAGGCGCGGTACAGCTCTTTGCTGAAATGGCGTTTCTTAAGGGGCTAGCTGCACGTTTATGCCTGAAGTCGACTTCATTCTTTTTTCGCAGCTAGCCCGCTTCTCTTATCCACAGCTCGAAAAAAGCTGTTTCCGACACCAAAATGTTGCGTAGAGGGAACTTTGGCAGAGAAACTTGCGAAAAAGCCTGCTTTTGGACTAGCCACACAGAACAATTTGGTCTCTAATCCGCCTTGAACTTTCGATGTACGTCAGAGCGAAATCAGGGCGCGCAAAGAGGTTCAAAAACACATGTGTGCACTGTTAACAATCGATTGAACTTTCTGGAGAATCAAACCATGGCAGCCGCCAAAAAACCAGCCGCAAAGAAGCCCGCCGCTAAACCAGCAGCGAAACCCGCAGCAAAAAAGCC
This sequence comes from Burkholderiales bacterium, assembly GCA_038246865.1. Lineage (GTDB taxonomy): Bacteria > Pseudomonadota > Gammaproteobacteria > Burkholderiales > Casimicrobiaceae > Casimicrobium. The sequence goes on along the minus strand of JBBRVM010000028.1, from coordinate 8,165 downwards.
AGCCGCTAAACCAGCAGCCAAAAAACCAGCCGCCAAAGCACCGGCCGCCAAGCCCGCCGCGAAAAAGCTAGCTGCCAAAGCCGCAGCGAAACCCGCAGCCAAAAAGCCAGCCGCCGCCAAGAAACCTGCCGCCAAGCGCGCTCCAAGCGCCGCGTTCATGAAGCCAATGACCCCATCAGCGATCCTCGCTGCGGTTGTCGGTGCCATGCCGCTGCCACGCACGGAAGTCACCAAAAAAGTGTGGGACTATATCAAGAAGCACAGCCTTCAGGATGCCGTCAATCGCCGCATGATCAACGCCGACGCAAACCTGCGCGCCATCTTCGGCAAAGCACAAGTCTCGATGTTTGAGATGACTAAACTGATCTCGAATCAGCTTAAGTAAACGAACGCTCCGTTCGTTTGAAATACCGGCCCTGCGCCGGTTTTTTTATGTCCTGATTTTTTGCGTTTATGGGTGTTGCGTGTTGTCCTACAGTAATTTCAGAGTTCGCCGATAGCCCGATTGCGGATGCATAACTATATTGACCTTGTGGTGCCAATGATCCTTTCGATCCGGCCGATTCGGCAGGTGCGCTGCAACTATCAAACTGCAAAAAGGAAACGAAGCTATGAACAAAGATCAAGTTGAAGGTCGTGTCGATCAAGTCAAGGGTACCGTCAAGGAAGCCGCTGGCAAAGTTGTCGACAACAAAAAACTGGAAGCCGAAGGCAAGGCGGATCAGCTCGTCGGCAAAGTGCAGGCGAACGTCGGCGACGCCAAAGAAAAAGTGAAAGACGCCGTCAATAAATTCGTCGACAAAGCTTAAATAGTCATGCAGGACTTCGATCAGAATCAGGCCATCGACATTGAGGTGCCCAAGCCGGTCGAAGTGCCTCAAACTCCGATCCCACCGGAGATTCTTCCTCCACAAGAGCCGCCGATCCCGTTAACGGATCCGACTCCGCGTGAAGTGCCTCAATCTCCGCCCCCCCCCCGGAGATTCTTCCACCCCAGGAACCGCCAATCCCGTTAACGGATCCGTCGCCGCCTGCGGTAGAAGTGCGCGCCTAGGCGCCAGAAAAGGAGCCCAACATGTCATCAAGTTATCGAACCAAACCCAGAACGTTGCGCAAAAAAATCCGAGTCGCCCTGGGGCTTAGCCTGCTCGCGACGCTGCCGATTTTGATGGCCTGCGAACGTGCGGACTCAACTAAAACCGTCGGACAAAAGCTTGATACTGCGGTCGCCAAAACCGAGCAGGCCGCGACCGACGTTAAGGACGCTACCAAAGCGTCTATTGAGTCTGCTACCACCGCACTTCGTGATGGTGCTGCGCAGGCGAAAGCTGCGGCACAAACGGCGACCGACGGCATGAATTTCGATGCACAGGACGCGAAAATCACCGCCTCGGTTTCGGCCGGCTTGATTAAAGACCCGGATCTGAGCGCAATCAAGATTGACGTCGACACCAAAAATGGTGTGGTTACTTTGTATGGCCCCGCCCCCTCGCAAGCCGCGCTAGACCGCGCAACGGTGATCGCGAAAGCGGTAAAGGGTGTTTCGGCTGTAGACAATAGACTGACGTTGAAATCCAGCTAAAGAGTCCGATCGCACGTGCGATTGGTCGCACCACGCTGATGAATCTGCGCCCTCTCTTGGAGGGCGTTTTTCATTCTTGAGCAGTGCGTTATGTCCTTTTGAAAGCGACCAGGCCGGATGTGCCGGTGCACTAAAATTGTGGAATCGATTTTCCATAGAGAAATGCTAATGGCAACTCCCGGCAACGATCAGGGCGGCGATCTAGAGGCACCGCTGCAAAAGACTCAGGCCGTAACTTGTGACCTGCAGAAAGCGGCGGACCACGCAATGGTCATTGGCAGCGTACTTGAAAAGGAGCTGCCCGAGGACGTGCAGGTGGGTGAAGTCGCACAGGCGCTTGACCAGACGGAAGAATTGAAAACCAAGCTCGCAGAATCAGCCGAAACCTTGACTGAAGTGAGCGCCGAACTGGAACAGGAAATCGCGAAGCGCCGTGCGGTGACAAAGCAACTGGGAGCGTCCCGTGCGCAGGTTGACGAGCTTCAGGCCGAGATTTCAGACTCAAAAAAACATGATTCTTGAGTAGCGCGCTTTGAATGACAAAAAGCCGACCCGAGGGTCGGCTTCTTTACGACTGCGAGCATTTAGGCCCGATGGCTACTGCGTCGCTTAGTTGCGAACGACTATATCGTTGCGAACTCGCTTGACCCCGTTGACCTCACGGGCGATGGATTCTGCCTTAGAACGCTCAGCCGCTGACTTGGCGAAACCGGATAGCTGCACTTCGCCCTTAAGCGTTTCAACGCTGATTGACAACATAGCGACCGTTGGATCGGCTCCCATGCGAGATTTGATCTGCGTAGTGATCGTCGTGTCATCAACGTACGCGCCGACAGTTTCCTGCTGACGAACGACGGCGCAGCCTGCGCCGAACAGAGTAACCGCAGCGAAGGCGGCGGTAGCAAGAACGAGGATTGGTTTTTTCATGTGTAACTCCTGGTGGTGAAAGTGAAAGTAAACGTGACGAGAAAGCTGCGAATTTTTTAGGCCAGTTGATGCGGTAGTCGCAGCGCGCAATCGACCAACTGTAAAGCAAAAAGGGCTTAGGCAGAAAGCCAATCGCTCAGCTCATCGGCATGCTCTTCCTCATCGGCAAGAATGTCTTCGAGCATGCGGCGAGTGGTCGGATCCAACTCGCCAATCAGACCAATCATCTGCCGATAGCTTTCAACGGCGATGCGTTCGGCCACAAGATTGGCTTTTACCATTGCTTTGAGATCGGCTGAGTCATCGTAGTCAGCATGGCTGCGCGACGTTAGTGAATCAGGTGAAAAGTCCGGGCTGCCACCTAGCTGGACGATACGTGTGGCCAGGCGATCAGCATGACCCGACTCCTCATTGGCGTGAACCAGAAATTCTTCAGCAATCTTTGATGAGTTGACACCCGTCGCGGTGAAATAGTGACGCTTGTAGCGCAGCACACACACCAACTCGGTCGCCAGAGCGCCGTTCAGCAGATCAATGATTTCTTTGCGGTGCTTAGTGAAGCTTGGCGTCACAGCACCTTCGTCAAGGCTGTGCGCAGCAGCGTCCAGCGCTTTCTGATCCAACTTCAACCCCGTTGAATTTTCTGGTCTTTCCGGATTTGCGTTCATGCTTGCTCTTTCTGTAAATTTTCAGCTACGGTGGCCACAAGCGACGCTGCCATGACCGGTAAATTGGAGGAGCGCACAAGGCTCATGCCAAGCGCGGTCACCGAAGCGATACGCCAGGGCCGAATCAACACGAACGCGGCTCCCGCTGCGGCGGCAGCCGCGAGTGTTGCGACGGGTTTGCGCCTCACGTAATCCGTCACTACCGGCTTTAAAACTGTCGCGCCCACATGCAACGGATGATCGCGCCACCACGTAGCTGCACCCGCTTTCACGAGCCCCATCCAGTCAATACTGTTGACGTTGCCGTTAGCGGCCGAACGATGTTGTCGTGCTTGATTGCCCGCCGCAGAAGCGTTTGCTTTAGTCGCATTTCCAGAGTCGCTAGCCTTGCCCGTCTTTGCCGAAACGGGTTCGCCTATCAGAAACTCTCGGAGTTCCCGCCGGGTCTGATCCAGTACGGCCTGAGCGTTCATCGCGTGCAATGATGAATCCGGCAAAGAGGAAGTGGGGTGACTGTTCACGCGGACTTTTCCTTTGCCTGAATCACTTGTCGAAACGTCTGAATGTCGCGCTGAATGTGATCAGCAAACGATACGGTGGGTATATCAGTATCTGACTTCATAGCCACAATCGCTGCGATGATGGCGGCCAAAAGCGCGACGGTTGGTACGGCAATTAGCATCGCCGTTGTTGCGAAGATGGGCTGCAATTGGGTCGTCGACACGCTCGCCAGCATGAGCGCCATACCTGCCAGCACAATGAACGCGACAGCGAAAACCAGAGCAACTGCAGCGGCAATCGCACGGCGAACAATCTGCTGCTTCGCGTCATTCAGCTCGTCCTGCGCGAGCTTTAAATAGCCCGCGAGATGATCGATGATCAGATCAGGTCGATGGGTGACGAGATTGAATAAGGGAACCAGCATGTCGATCTACTTTCCTGCAAGAGCTCTAGTAGGAGGAAATGCTAGCGACCAATGTACTGGTTGCGATTGTTGGAGCGATTGCGCGCGACGATTAACAGCGCGGCCAGCGTGGCACCTGCTGCGGCAGCAATAGCGACTGCTTTCATAGGCTGTTCGGTGACATAGTTTTCGCAAGCGCTGGCGTAACGCGACGCGGTTGCTTTGGCACGAGTGCCCGCATCGCGCGTTGCGTCGAGGCCGCTTTGTGCCATTTCGGCACCGCGCGAGGCGAATCGCTCAATGGCTGGCTTAACACCGTTCTGAAGATTCTCGAGTTTGCTCGACGCGCTCGAGAGCGCGCTCTGGGCGGCGTCGTGCGCCGAGTCAATACCGTCTTCAATGCCGTTAACAAGCTGGTTGCCTCGCTTGCTGATTTCGTCTTGAATGGTGTCGACGGAGGAGGAGGGGTTACCGAATTTCATAATTTTTTCCTGGAGATTTAGTGGGATTTATTTAGGGCAGAGCGATTACTTACGCATCAAGCTAAGTACAAATGTCACGATCGCAATGAAAGCGAATATGTAGAAAAGAATCTTTGCGATTTCTACGGCACCAGCGGCGATGCCGCCAAATCCGAAGACCGCTGCGATGAGCGCGACTACTAAAAAGACAACTGCGTATTGCAACATGGTGAACTCCTGAAGCGGGGTGGCTGGGTGGCTTTCACTTGAGCATCAAGTTGCTGCCATAGGAGAGATTCTGTTCGCGATTCCGCGTCTAAAACATCGGTGAGTTGCCTAAGGTTTTGTCAGTCCGGTGACGACTCCGCTGTAGGACAGCGCTCACAGGATTAGCCGTTGGAACGCTTCGCGGACAAGCGCAGTTCTGCCCGGAAAAAGCAGTCGTCTAAGTGCCCTGAGTCAAGGCAGAGGTATCAACGATTCACGCGCCAGCGAAGCGGTCACCGCCGATGCCCTCGACGAGCGGGGCCATAACCTTCGGCCTCGGAAACACAGCACGAACGCGAGTGCCCTGCCCCTGTACAGACAACACCTTTAGGGTGCCATTGAGCGCCTCAATGCGATGGCGCATGCCGGGAAGCCCGTGGCTGGCACTCTGTCGGGCATCGACATCGAATCCACGCCCGTTATCGTCAACGCTCAGCTCGATGTGATGGTCGTAACCATGTAGTGATACCACCACTTCCTTTGCTTCTGCATACTTGGCGACATTGGTGAGCGACTCCTGCACCAGGCGATAGACCGTTAGCTCCGCATCCGGGCCTAGCGCGACAGCTTCAATGTCAGTCGTCACATGCACACCTGTGCGTTCGCTGAACTCGCTCGTCAAGATGTCAAGTGCAGCTTCGAGCCCCAGATTGGATAGCGACGATGGGCGCAAGTCCTCAACAATTCGCCGCTTTAGAGCGATGCCCGCATTCAACGATTCGTTCAAATGCTCCAGACGATTGAAAAGTTCCGGCCTGTCTGGCGGTAACTTCGATTTGATGCGGGCTACGTCAAATTTCGCGGCGGTGAGCAGCGCGCCCAGTTCGTCATGCAATTCACGCGCAAGGCGATCACGTTCCTGCTCCTGCACGACCTGAAGATGGCTTGCCAGTTCAGATAGACGCACCGTACGCTCGCGAACCAGTTCACCCAGTTGGTCGCGCTCCTTCGCGAGCAGCACGCGCTGCGTTTGACCCGCGACATTGAGCTTTTGTGTTTGTCGCAGATACAAATGGAACGCCAATAGCCCGAGCAGCGCCGCCAGCGTCACGCCCACGCGTGAAATGGTGAGGCTCTGATCGATCCGGATTTGACTCTCCGTGATGTCGACCGACGCAGCGGCGATGAGCGCATTGCCCTTGCCACGCACCGAATCCATGTAGCCGCGACCGATATCGGTGCGCACAACCTGCATCCAGTTCTCGGACTCGCCCCCGAGTTGGCGCAGCTTGACAGTGACCTCAAGCTCCGCGAGTTTTTTTGACACGCTGCGCGACAGCTCGGCAAACTGCCCGAGTTGCTCCCGGTCATTCATGTACAGGGCTCGCAACTTGTCGAGCCCTGGCGCGATCTGGATAACCGCGTCGTTATAAGACATCAGATACGTTTGATCACCGGTCAATAGATAGCCGCGCTGCCCGGTTTCAGCATCAAGCATGTCTTGCAGCAAAGCATTAAGCTCACCGCGCTTCTCCTGCTGCAGCGACATAGTCTTCGCGCTGTTGATCGAGCGTCGGTAACCCAATTCATTGAGTGCGATGAGGGACGCAACTGCCACCACGGCCAAGGGCAGCACTAGCGTCCATTTGGTTTCCTTGAGCCATTGAGGCGGTTGCAACTTGATAGCCATGGGGCCCTCTAAAAATTCAATTCTTTGCCGTATTGGCGTGAATGAAGCTGGACGCGATGACCACTGACGCTACACTCGGCTAACTTTAAATCGTTGAGGCAGATCATCGAATGATCAAGATCAGAATCGGCATTGTGGACGATCACAGCATCGTCAGGTCCGGCCTGCGTCAGTTTTTCGAGGACGAATCTGACTTGCAAGTCGTCGGCGAGGCGGGCAGTGGCGGCGAAGCCATTGACCTCGTGCGCAAAACAGAAATGGACGTGCTGTTGATGGATTTGTCGATGCCCGGACAAACCGGCATTGACGCCCTCGCGATGATTCGCGCCAAAGCTCCAGACCTTGCGATTCTCATTTTGAGCGGCTACCCGGAAGAACATTACGCGCTGAACCTGATTCGTCAGGGCGCTAGCGGATACTTGAGCAAGCAGTGTGAGCCGTCGGAAATCGTGGCAGCGATTCGCACAGTGGCGCAGGGTCGACGCTACATCACGCCGGCTGTGGCGGAGTTGTTGGCGCAGCAGCTGACACGCCCCGACGAAGGCTTGCCGCACGAACAACTCTCCGAGAGGGAGTTTCAGGTGTTTGTGCGTCTGGCAAAAGGTGAAACCGTTGGCGACATCGCCGAAGGGCTGTCGATCAGCGTGAAAACGGTGAGCACGTACCGCACCAGAATCATGGAAAAGATGGGGCTGACGTCTAACAGCAGCCTGACGTATTACGCGCTTAAGAACAAGGTTATCGACTAATGGTTTTGCGTCGGTGGCGCGCGGAGCTTGCCGAGCGCGCATGGAACTTGTGGAGTGCCGACTCAGACGGTACTCTGCTCGACGCAAAATTCCACCAGCCTTTCGATATCGTTGGACTTGTCGAACACCGCATCTGCCCCGAGCGCCATGCAACGTTCTCGCACAGCGGGAGTTGCGTAATTGGTCAACACCACGAGTTTTTTACCGCCTGCACGCGTGCGACACGCGCCGACGACACCCAAACCATTGCCCTGCTTCAGAAATAAATCGACGATGGCCAGATCCCAATCGTTGGCATCGTTACCGAGCCAGTCAACGGCGTCTCGCTCTCCCTCCGCCCAACCTATGAACGCAGCACCTACCATCTCCGTCAGCGCAGACGTCAGATTCTCGCGAATCAGCGGGTTGTCTTCAACCAGGTAGATGCGTAGCGCCAAAATTGCTCACGAAAAAGGGGATCAGTTCACTCGGGCAAGAGTGCGAGTACGGCAAACGTCAAAACGTCGGTCTGCCAATGCCACCCATGTTACCCGCACCGCAATTTGACTGCGTAGGACAACATGCCGTCTCGTTGAAGTTATCGGACTTTTTACAGTTTGTTGCAACGATTTAACGGGGCACGATTCACCGATGTAGCGCTTCAGCGAGATAGCGTCGGGTGGCCTTTCCACTGGGCATGCTGACATGACCAATGCCGAAAATTTGGCGATTGACGGCCTCGGTCATGCGTGAAGATTCCTGCGGAGATATGACCGTGTCATGCGCGCTAAAAATACTGGTGAACGGCACCGTCACAGGTGTGTCACCGAGCTTCACCAGCCACGGGTTGCCGGGGCGCATCTGCCGACCGTTCGGTCCGCTAGCCGCGTAGGCGTGAAAGGTACCGTGATGTGGTGATCCAAGCGTCACCAGTTGCGCAATTTTTGCGCCGCCAAATTGCCGCAGATAGGCGCGGCAGACGAGCCCGCCCATGCTGT
>JBBRVM010000027.1:0-14512 GCA_038246865.1 Burkholderiales bacterium | reverse complement strand
CGGTCCGGCAATCATGTCGATACCGACGATGCCGAACACGCGGCGTTTCGCCGCAGCCACGTAGGCATTGCCGGGGCCGACGATTTTGTCCACCTGCGGCACGGTCGCCGTACCGAAAGCCATCGCGCCGACCGCCTGCGCGCCGCCGATGGTAAACGCGCGATCGACGCCCGCCAGATGCGCAGCGGCGAGCACCGTGGCATTCTTCACGCCATCAGGCGCCGGCACCACCATGATGATCTCGCGCACGCCAGCGACCTTCGCGGGCACCGCGTTCATCAGGAGCGACGACGGATACGCCGCCTTGCCGCCCGGTACGTATAGCCCCACGCGATCCAGCGGCGTGACCTGCACGCCGAGCTGTGTGCCGTCCGCTTCGGTATAGCGCCAGCTCTCCGCGATCTGGCGGCGGTGATACGTTTCGATGCGATCACGCGCCAAAATCAACGCAGATTTAAGTTCGGGATCAAGCGCATCGAACGCGGCCTTCATCTCGTCTTTCGAAAGCTCCAGCGTTGCCATCGATGACGCGTCAAGGCGATCAAATTTACGCGTGTAATCCAGCACCGCCGCATCGCCGCGAACACGCACATCCGCCAGAATTTCCGCGACGCGCGCGTCCACGTCTGCATCGAGCGCGCCCGCGTGATGCGTCAACGCGTCAAGCGAGGGATAGAAATCGGCGGCGGAAGAATTGAGGAGTTTCATGGTGTAGGGTGCGCATCAGAATGCGCACCATCGTTGCTCTATCTAAAAATTCACGGTAACGAACCAAAGGTGCGCGCTCTGATGCACACCCTACGCGCCCTATCAGATTTTCTCTGTAAGCGCCACTACATTAGGGCTAGCTCGTCATTTCCCCATTTATCGATAAATGGCGAAAAGTGCCTGCAGCTCCATATGCGCTGCGGTTTTCATGGAAAAGCTGATTGAGCGCGGGCTCGGTATGCGCGAGCTTTTCGTCAGTGACGCACACATCAGATTTTACGGGTAGGCAGCGTTGCGTCAGTGATACCCCAAGTACACTATGCGCATTGCATACGCATATCACAAAGGACGCCCTGCATGAACGGCCCCCAGACTCCCAATCCGCTGCCGGTATCGCCCGCAAGCGAGCCGTCAATCTGACGTTGAACACCGGCCTTGTCGCAGAGGCGAAATTGCTAAGCCCCAATTTGTCTGCGACCGTCGAATCATTGCTGGAAGGATTTGTGACTCGCGAGCGTCAGTCGCGCCTGAATCGGCAGCAGCTGGCCGATCAATGCGCCAATGACTGGAACAGCGTGCTCGACGCGCACGGTTCGTTTGCTGACAGTCACTCAACGCTTTAGCTTTGAGCGCACATGGCGCAGTTCGACGTACACCGTAATCTCGGGGCCAATAAGGCTGCGATCCCGTTTGTAGTAACCGTCCAATCGTCCCAGTTTGGTCGTTACCGCCGCCGAGTCGTGGTGCCACTGATGCGACGCAGCGCGCTGTCGATGAGCGCGTCAACGGTGGCGTCCCGCATGAATCCGATGTTTAAAGTGCAATCGATTGAGGTAGTGCTCAATCCACTGGACATGGCGTACGTCGCGACTGAAAACCTGGGTGCAAAGGCTGGCACGTTGGCGCAACATCGAGACAAAATCGTTGACGCACTCGATGAGATGCTGACCTGCTCGTGGGGATGAATCGGTTTGCAAGACGGCCGCACAGTATTGCGACCGCATGCCCACTAGGCGAGGACAACGAGTAAAACTTTTCAGCGCATCAAGCAGGGGCTAAATGAGGCGATCAGTCATGCCCGCGGCAATGCGAGTGGCGTGATGGTCTACCGACCGCACGAGGTCGATGTGCCCGCGCTGCGCACGCGTCTGGGCCTGACGCAGGAGCAATTTGCAGCCCGGTTTGGCTTGTCGGTGGCCACCTTGCGGCCCCGTGCAATTCGAGCACGCCTATCTTCGAACACTCAACCTGTCACAGGACTTATCGCAAACGAATGTGATCAACGACAGTAAATGTTGCCGGGATAGTGTCAGGTAGCATTCCACGGATTGATGAGTTTGAGCCCGATTTCTGCGAAGTCCGCGACGTTTCGGGTGACCAGCGCAGTTGCGCCCCGCGCCTTGCAGATCGCGGCGATTTGCGCGTTGAATTGCGAGATGGGGCGACCCAGCGAGCGTCGGTGGGCGCAGATGGCGGCGTAGAGCACGGCGGCGTCAGAATCAAACGACAGAATGCGCTCGGGAAAATCCTCCCTTAGCGTGTCTTCAATCAGCTTTACAATCTGAGCCTTTCGCTTGCCAACGCGCAGGATCGCAGTACCCAGCCGAAGTTCTGCTTCCGTGACCGCAGTGGTGTGTAGTGAAGGCGGCGACTGTTTCTCTATCCACTGAAGCACTAGCGGATTCGGCAGGATCAGGAGGATCTCTGACACCACATTGGTGTCGAGCACGATCACCGCTTTGATGGGCGCTTTGGCGCGCGCTTTAGCGCTTTCTCGGGTTCAAAGAATCCACTGAAGTCCGGCGGCTCACGCATCGGCTCGCGAGGCGGGATTTCAAGTTCGAAGCCCTTGATTCCCATGCTCCTCATTCGATCGCGAATCCGCGTCGCCAGTCCACGCGAGTCGGCGTCGTTGGCGGACGGCATCACCGCGCGGGTAAGGGTTTGACGGACTTCTTCTTCCATCGATATGCCGTGTTCCGCAGCATTTAAACGTAGCTTCGCCTTAACTTGATCGTCAATGTTTCGAATGGTGAGCGTGGCCATGATTGTGTGCTCCTCTCGTGCGACAAGCAGTCATCTTATGAATTGACTGCAATGATGTCAATGCTGTCATTGCCATCATTCTTTTGCCACATCAGAAATACTCGCCATCGTTGCTCTGTCTATCGATTCGCTTTCACGAACCAATGGTGCGCACTCTGGTGCACACCTACGCGTTACGCTCTTGCGTCAATCGACCTCGCGAAGCTCTCGATGATCGGCATCAGCGCGTCGCGTTTGGTCTTGAGCGCGGCCTGATTGACGATCAGTCGCGCTGAAATATCGGCGATTTTTTCGACGGCTTTGAGCTTGTTTGCCTTCAAGGTTGCGCCACTGCTGACCACGTCAACAATCGCGTCGGCCATGCCGACTAGCGGGGCCAGTTCCATTGATCCGTAGAGCTTGATCAAATCAACGTGTACGCCTTTTTTGGCGAAGTGAGCACGCGCCGTTTTGATGTATTTGGTGGCTACGCGAAGTCGGCGTCCACGTTGCACCAGCGCTTCGTAGTCCGTGGTGTCCGGTACCGCGACCATCAGGCGGCATTTGGCGATATTCAAATCGAGCGGCTCGTACAGGCCCGACAAATCGTCTTCCATCAGGATGTCTTTGCCGGAGATTCCGATATCTGCGCCGCCCTGCTGCACGTAAGTCGGCACATCGCTGGCGCGCACCAGCACCACACGAACATCATCGCGCTCGGTCGCGAGAATCAGTTTGCGTGAGGATTCGGGGTCTTCGAGTACGTCGATGCCGGCAGTTCGCAACAGCGGACGCGTGTCGTCGAGGATGCGGCCTTTTGATAAGGCGAAAGTGATCACGAGCGAAGGCTCCCGCAGCCATGTGGGAGCGGCTTTAGCCGCGATTTCACTTTCGCACGAGCTTTCGCGGCTAAAGCCGCTCCCACAAAATTTGCGGTCTTCATGTCGAGATGCGCTCAATCGTGGCGCCGAGACCAATCAATTTGTCTTCGATGTGCTCGTAGCCACGGTCAAGGTGATAGATGCGGTCGATCATTGTCGTGCCGCTGGCGCACAAGCCTGCGATCACGAGACTGGCGGAAGCGCGCAGATCGGTCGCCATGACGTTCGCGCCCTTGAGCGAGGCGACGCCCTGAACGACTGCCGTGTTGCCGGTAACTTCGATGTTTGCGCCGAGACGCGACAGCTCCGACACATGCATCATGCGATTCTCGAAGATGTTTTCGGTCATGACGGCGGTGCCTTCGGCGACGACGTTCATCGCCATCAGTTGCGCCTGCATGTCGGTCGGGAACGCGGGGTACGGCGCGGTTTTCACGCTCACGGCCTTGAGTGGGCCTTTGCGGGCGACGGTGATCGACGTGCCGCTGATGCTGATCGAGCAACCCGCGTCGCGCAACTTGTCGAGGATTGCTTCCATCGAAGCGACAGGCGCATCGAGCAAGGTGATCTCCCCACCAACAGCAGCGACCGCGCAGGCAAACGTGCCTGCTTCGATGCGATCCGGCATCACACGATACGTCGCCGTGTGCAAATCCTCAACGCCAGTAATCGTGATGCTGTCGGTTCCCGCACCTTTGATGTTCGCGCCCATCGCGATCAGGCAGTTTGCGAGGTCGACCACTTCGGGTTCGCGTGCGGCGTTTTCGATCACGGTGACGCCATCGGCGAGCGTCGCGGCCATCATGATGTTTTCGCAGCCAGTGACGGTGACCATGTCCATCACGATGCGGGCACCTTTCAGGCGGCCACCCGGCGCGCGAGCATTGATGTAGCCGCCGTCAAGCGTGACCTCTGCACCCATCGCCTCCAGCCCTTTCAGGTGCTGATCGACCGGGCGTTGTCCGATGGCGCAGCCACCGGGTAAAGAAACGCGCGCTTCACCCCAACGCGCAACGAGCGGGCCGAGCACGAGCACTGACGCGCGCATCGTTTTCACGAGGTCGTATTCGGCGACGGGTTTCGCCAGCGTGCTGGCGTCGATCTCAATCGTATGCGTTTCAGTGCGTGCCGCAGTGACGCCCATTTGATTGAGCAAGCGCACGATAGTGCGAGTGTCGTTCAGGTTTGGCACGTTGGTGAAAGTCACGGGGGCCTTGACCAGAAGCGATGAGCACAGGATGGGGAGTGCTGCATTTTTTGCACCGGAGATTCGCACCGCACCGCGCAACGGGCCGTTGCCTGTGACGTGCAATTTATCCATTGCTGCCAGCCTTCATCGCCCATTGCTCGGGCGAAAACGTTTTCATCGAAAGCGCGTGCACTTCCGCTTTCATACGATCACCAAGCGCAGCATAAACACGCTGATGCTGTTTGATCATCGAGAGCCCATGAAATTCGGGGCTGACGATCGTCGCATAGAAATGCTGACCATCGCCTTCGATCTCAATGTGAGTGCACGGCAATGCGGCAACGATATAATTTTTTAGAGTGTCTGGAGTAAGCATTACTGCCTCAGTTTGTAGCCAGTTGCAAGCATGCGCATGGCGACGGCGGATAGAAGAACGACGAAGAACATGACGACCGACAGCGAGAGCCACGGACTGACGTCAGAGAGGCCGAAGAAGCCGAAACGGAAGCCGTCAATCATGTAGAAAAACGGATTGAAGTGCGACAAACTCTGCCAGAAAGCGGGCAGTGAATGAATTGAATAAAACACGCCGGAGAGAAACGTGAGCGGCATGATGATGAAGTTCTGGAAGAGCGAGAGATGATCAAACTTTTCCGACCAGATGCCTGCGATCAGGCCGAGTGTGCCCATGATGGCGCTGCCGCCAGCGGCGAACGCGATCACCCACAACGGATGCTGCACGCTAGCGGGAATGAATGGCAGGGTGATCAGCCACACGCCGAAGCCTACGCACAATCCGCGAACCATCGATCCGCCCACATACGCGCAGAAAATCTCAAGCGACGTGATGGGTGGCAATAGGATAAAGATGAGACTGCGCATCATCTTTGACTGAATCAGCGACGACGAGCTGTTGGCGAAAGCGTTTTGCAGCACCGCCATCATGATCAGACCAGGAACCAGAAATTCGCCGTAGCTCACGCGACCATCAAATACTTTCGCGGTACCCTGAAGCACGTGAGAGAAGATGAGCAGGTAGAGCAAGGTTGTGACGACGGGCGCGACAACTGTTTGGGCGGCGACCTTCCAGAAACGCAGACATTCCTTGTAGAACAATGCCTGAAAACCCGGGCCCAACAGCGGTGATGAGTGGCGCTTGACAGGCGACGCGACGACCAGTGGCACATCAGTCTGATTTGCTTGCGGGGCCGGGCTTACCAGAGGGTTCATGCGGCCTCCTTCGACGTTAAGCGCAAAAAGGCTTGTTCAAGGTCGGCTTCGCCCAGCTTCATTTCCTTGATGACGATGTTGGCATCGCGAAACGCCGCGAGCATCGATTCGAGTTCAGCGTATCCGCTCAGCGTGAAGCCTACAGCGCCGCTCGCCTGCGTCTCAGCGCGCAACTGCCATGAGGGTGGTAGCGCGGCAGCAGACACTTGTACCGTAATTCCGGCCATGCCACGCAGCAAATTGGCCGTCGTATCCAGCGCCACGACTTCACCTTTTTTAAGCATGGCGACGCGGGTACACATCGCCTCGGCCTCTTCGATGTAGTGCGTGGTCAGGATGATGGTGCTGCCTTCCCTGTTCAAGCGCTTGATGAAGGTCCACAGGTTCTGCCTCAGCTCAACGTCAACGCCCGCCGTAGGCTCGTCGAGCACGATGACAGGCGGTTTGTGCACGAGTGCCTGACCCACCAGCACGCGCCGCTTCATACCGCCAGACAGAGCGCGCATATTGGCGTTGGCCTTGTCGGTCAAATCCAGGTGGTGCAGGATTTCGTCGATCCAGACGTCCGCTTTGGTGACACCGTAATACTTGGCCTGAATGGCGAGCGTTTCGCGCACCGTGAAGAACGGGTCAAACACCAGCTCCTGCGGCACGACACCGAGATTTCTGCGGGCATCGCGGTAATCTGCAATCGTGTCGAAACCCATGATTTTCGAGGTGCCGCTGTCGGCGCGCGTAAGCCCGGCCAGAATGCTGATGAGCGTAGTTTTGCCTGCGCCGTTGGGGCCGAGCAGTGCAAAGAATTCGCCCTGCTCGACACGCAATGAAACGTGGTTGAGCGCGCGAACACCGGGAAAAGATTTGCTGACGTCGACTAAATCAACGGCAGCAACGGTAGAAGCAGAAATCACGAAGGCCTTCAGTTAAGCCTTCCGATTTTAGGGCAGTGCGCCCCCAAGCCGCGACGCAAGCGCTAGAACAGTGGCTCAATGTCGTACGCGGACGCCAGCGTGGCCAGTTTCGAGGTCAAGCCGACCACGCGGCACTGCGGCCCTGCCGCACGCTTAAGAGCGGTGATCAGCGCAAGGCCCGCTGAATCGACTTCGGTCACGGCGGAGACGTCGATGCGCTCTTTACCGGCGGCATCGGCAACAAACGTGTCCCATACAGTAGGCACGTTGGCAAACGTCAGTGCACCGGAGAGCTGCATGGTTACTTGTTTTTCGCCTGCAACTGCTTGAGCAGTGCGTCGACGCTCTGATCGCGAATCACGGTGTTGAATTCGTCGCGGTAGTTGGTCACGAGGCTGACACCAGCAACGACGATGTCGTAGGCTTTCCAGTTGCCGTCAGCGCCTTTTTCCAGCGAGTAATCAATCGGAATGCCCTGACCATTGGCCTGATTAATCACGGTTTTGACGGTGACGTCAGTTTCGCCTGCCGCCACGCGCAAGGGTTTGTAATCAATCGTGTTGTTCTTGAAATTCGACAGCGCGCCAGAATAGGTGCGCACCAGAAGCGTCTGGAACTCTTTGGTCAACGCAGTTTGCTGCTCGGGCGAGGCTTTGGCCCAGTTACGACCCATTGCGAGTTGCGTCATGCGGGCGAAGTTGAAGTTCGGGAGCAATTTGCTCTCGATCAATTCCTTGAGTTTGGCCGCGTTACCGAGGATCGCCGGATCGCTTCTGAGCACTGTGGTCACGGACGTCGCTGTCGACTTGACGACTTCGTCCGGCCCTGTTTGCGCGAATGCTGCGGTGGTCGCCATGAGGGCGACAGTTGCGAACAGCGCGAAGATTTTGTTACGTTTCATACTACTCAAATTCCTTTTTATTCATCTTTTGGACGTTTGCCGTCCAGCACGAGACTCTGTCGCCGCTGCAAAAACGCAGAGCGTAAAAATGTGTAGCGATCCAGCGCAGCGTTGTTCATTAGCGACTCTGCCGGGAACAGCCCGACACGCGTATCAACCACACGCAAGCCCATTAACGAGTTGCGCAGCGGGACGGATGACAGCGTCGAGACGGGGTCATACAAACCTTCCGGGTAGCGCGCTATCGCGTCACGAAGCGATGATGGCCCGAGGAACGGAAGCACCAGATACGGCCCCGCGCCGATGCCCCAGTAACCAAGCGTTTGGCCCAGATCTTCGTTACCGCGCTCGATGCCCATCACCGAAGCATGGTCAAAAATGCCGCCGAAACCAAGAGTGGAGTTGATGACCACACGCCCCAGATCGTCGCCCAGTTTCGCGCCTTTGAGTTGCAGCAAGTCGCTGACGATCGATTGCGCATCGGATGCGTTCTGAAACACATTGCTGACCCCCGTTTTCACCAGATTGGGAACGGCAGCGTTGTAGCCCTTGGCGATGGGTTTCAATAGATAGTGATCAAACGTCCTGTTAAACGAATAGATTCCGCGATTGACCGGCTCAAGCGGATCGCCGGGAGCCGCCGCACGGAAAGAAGCGCAGCCCGGGAGCGCTAGCGCGCCCAGACTGGCTATCACGGTAGACGCAATGAAACTACGACTCATGGTTTGGCTCCGGGGACTGGGGCGGTTGCGGGTGTGGTTGTGACAGTGGCTGCAGGCGTGGCAGCGGCTGGTGCTTCCTGCGCCTTGTTGAACATAAACTGGGAAATCAGTTTTTCGATCTGCACCGCCGATTGAGTCTTCTTGATGCGGTCTTCGTCTTTCAGCATTACGGCATCGCCGCCCGCTTCCAGACCAATGAACTGGTCACCCAGCAAGCCTGACGTGTTGACTGTGGCGATGGTGTCTCGGCTGAATTGATATTCAGGGGACAAATGCAGTCGAACGATGGCTTCGTAGGTATTCTTGTCGAGCCGAACAGACTCAACGCGACCGACCACGACACCCGCAGTCTTGACCTGCGCACGCGGTTTCAGCGCGCCGATATTGTCGAATCGGGCTTCGAGTTCATAGCCTTTGCGATCCTCGTTGAAGGTGAGCAAATTGCCGACCTTAAGCGCGAGAAACGCGAGCGCAACCAGCCCCATGGCCACGAAGATGCCAACCCATAAATCAATAACTTTTCTGTTCATCTTGGGTGTCTCTAAAAATTCACTTTATCGGGATGCAGTGCTAGGCGGGCGACGCGCAGCAACCGGAATGTACGTTGTTGTACCTGAGGATTGCGAGCACCGCGCAACAACGCACAGCGCCCGAGAAATGGATTTATAGAGATACCCACTATCCACCTCCGCCACGGAACATCAGCACTGTCAGCACAAAATCCAGCGCCAAAATAGCCAGCGCTGAGGTCACCACGGTACGCGTGGTCGCCGCAGACACGCCTTCGGCCGTCGGCGTCGCATCATAGCCTTCAAACACGGCAATCAGGCTGATCGCCACCGCAAACACCACGCTTTTAATCACGCCATTCAAGACATCGTATCGCCAGTCAACCGCCGCCGACATTTGTCCCCAATACGCGCCACTGTCTACGCCAATCAAGCGAACGGCGACCAAGTAGCCGCCGTAAATGCCGAGCATAGAAAACAATGCCGCCAACAGCGGCAGCGAAATGATTCCGCCCCAAAACCGGGGTGCAACAACGCGCGCGATGGGATCCACAGCCATGACCTCCATCGCAGCCAATTGCTCGGTGGTCTTCATCAACCCGATTTCTGCTGTGATCGCGGAGCCCGCACGGCTGGCGAACAACAGAGCGGATACAACCGGCCCCAATTCGCGCACCAGCGCGAGCGCAACCAGCATACCCATCGATTCTGTTGCCCCATAACGCACCAGCGTTTCGTAGCCTTGCAGAGCGAGCACCATGCCGATGAAGAGTCCGCTCATTAAGATGATGATGAGGGAGAGCACGCCAGCCTGATAAATCTCGCGCAACAGCAGCTGCGGTCGTGCAAAGGTGGTGCCGCTCAGGCGAAGGACGGCGATAAGAAAACGTGCGGCGAACCCGAGACGCGCGATGCCACCGGTGACTGATGCGCCCAGATTAGTAAGAATTCGCGTGACGCTATTCACGCGAAATCCTCGGCGAGTGCTTTGGCCGGATAGTGAAAATGCACCGGGCCATCGGGCTGACCATCGACAAACTGGCGCACGAAGGGATCGCTGCTGGCTTTAATGCTCTCCACGTCGCCGTGCGCGACCACCTTGCCCTCGGCGATGAAATAAATGTAGTCGACGATTTTCAGCGATTCCACGATGTCGTGAGTGACCAGAATGGAGGTCATTCCTAGCGCGTCATTCAGGCGACGAATAAGCTGCCCGACGACCGACAGCGAGATCGGATCAAGACCCGCGAACGGTTCGTCGTAGAGCGCGATTTGCGGATCAAGAGCGATGGTGCGCGCAAGCGCGACGCGACGCGCCATGCCACCGGAAAGCTCGCTGGGCTTCAGTTTCGCCGCCCCCCGCAAACCCACCGCGTTCAATTTCATGAGCACAAGATCGTGGATGATTTCTTCGGGCAATTCAGTGTGTTCACGCATCGGAAACGCAATGTTTTCAAACACGGTCTGATCAGTGAAGAGCGCGCCGAACTGGAACAGCATGCCGAGCTTGCGACGGTGCGCATACATCTGGTCGTGATCCATCGCCGCGACCGATTGCCCGTTGACCAGCACTTCGCCGCTGGTAGCGCGAATTTGAGCGCACAAGAGCCGCAAAATGGTGGTTTTACCGCAGCCTGACCCCCCCATGACGGCGACCAGTTTTCCGCGCGGCACGACGAGATCGATACCCGACAAAATTTGCCGCGCCTTGGTATAGCCGAAGCTGACGTTCTTCAGTTCAACGAGCGTTTCGCAAGTGGCTGCTGGCGCAACAGCGGCAAGAGAAGAATCAGAGTCCAATATCATGGAAAGAATTGTATCGGGGCGGTCATTTTTTTCAATAGCTTTTCTTTGAATCGACCGTTGGATGAGGGCAAGCTAAGCTTTTTTATGTTAATCGACTTTTGGATAAAGTATCACCTATCCCCAGTGTGGACGTTGTTTCAGGAAAAAGCTGTTAGCGCTCCGACTTCAATTTTTCGGCCAGTGCGTAGAGTGCTTCACGCGATTCCCCGGTGATTTTTGCGACGAGTTTTGCGGCCTTGGCGGGCGGCAACTCTTCGAGCAAAGTTTTCAGCAGTTTTTGCGCGTCCACAAACGTCTGGGTGGGTGCACTCGCCGCCCCTGCCACCACAATGACAAACTCGCCGCGTAAACGTTCCGCATTGGCAACGCGCCAGGCATCGATTTCA
Source organism: Burkholderiales bacterium (assembly GCA_038246865.1). Taxonomy (GTDB): domain Bacteria; phylum Pseudomonadota; class Gammaproteobacteria; order Burkholderiales; family Casimicrobiaceae; genus Casimicrobium. Next base: position 3,244 of record JBBRVM010000027.1, on the reverse strand, counting down.
CCGGCAGGCAACGCGACAATGGTCTCGAACTTCTTGGTCAATTCACGCGCAATCACGACACGACAATCCGGCGGCAAGCCCGAGGCGAGCGCCTGCAGCGTTTTATCGGCGCGATGCGGAGACTCGAAAAATACCGTGGTTTCGACGCGTGCAGCGATGCGCTCGACAAATTGCGCCAGCGACGTGGGCGTAACGGGCGCGAAGCCAACGAATGTAAAGGCCGTAGACTCAAGCCCGGCAACCGACAATGCCGCCGTGACTGCGCTGACACCAGGAATCGGAATTATCGGAAATCCCGCCTCACGAACCGCCGCCACCAGACGCGCGCCAGGGTCGCTGATGGCGGGGGTTCCAGCGTCGCTGGCGTACGCGACAGCCTCGCCCGCCGCGAGCCGCGCAATCACAGAATCCGCCGCTTCGCGCTCGTTATGCTCGCGCACGGAGAACAAAACAGGGGCAGGAATGCCCAGCAAACGCAGCAGATCGCGCGTGACACGCGTGTCTTCACAGGCGATCACGGGCACCTGCGCGAACACCGAAACAGCACGTTTGGTGATGTCGCCCATGTTGCCCAAAGGCGTGGCCACTACATACAATGCAATTTCAAATTCTGACGGTTCGGACATCGCGTTTATGAGTGTAGGTTTGCAATCCAAAGCATGCTCAAAAGCCTGTCTGACCTCGGCATTGCTTGGGATGTTTATTTCGACAATGCCCGTCGGCGCGCAAACACTTGCGCCCGGCGTCACTGCAGCGGATTTGCCTCGCACTTTAGCGCAAGCGCCGGATGCCAGGCCGCAAACGCTGCGCGTCGTCGTGCTGTTACCGCTCGATAGCGCGTCATTGCGCCGCGCTGCGAGCGTGGTGCGAGATGGAATTGGTGCGGTATTCGTAACGAAGAAAGCTGAGATCACTGTCGTTGAATGCGCGTACGGCGTCGACGGCGTCGTGCAGGCCTACGTGCGCTGCGTCACTCCCGACACCGACTGGGTGATCGGGCCGCTCGGGCGCTCTGACGTCACGACATTGGCGCTCGCCAAATTGCCATTGCCAAAGCCTACATTGATGCTGTCGCCCCTCGGCACCGTGCCCCCGCAACCAATGGCTGTCCTCGCGCCTGATCTTGAAAGCGAAGCCGAGGCGATTGCGCAGCAGGCCTCGGACGACGCCTGTCGCAAGCCGGTTCTGGCGGAGTCGGCAGGAACCATGTCGTCGCGTGTTAGCGTGGCGATCGCAACGTATTGGCGTGAACGCTCGGTCACGCCGTTGCCGACGATGACCCTGCCGAAACGCGACGGCTGGCGGCGCGCAGCGGAAAAGTGGCGCAACGACAATGTTGATTGCGTATTGTTTGCGGGCGGTGGTGCGGTGCTGACCGAGCTGCGGCCCTATTTGCGCAGCATGGCGGTTTATGTCACCAGCGCGAGTTTCGAGACGGCCCTGGAGCGCACCGTGGACTGGAGCGGGATTCGGATTGCCGACGCGCCGTGGATCGTGGATGCTGGGCGCGCAGAATTTGCGCCATATGCCCCCAGCGCGCCGCTGTCGCCAACCCTCGGGCGGTTATATGCGCTTGGGCTGGATGCAGCGCGCCTCGTGATCGCGGCGGGACGTGACCCGCTACCCGTCTCGTTTGACGGCGCCATTGGGCAGCTAACGCTGAAAGATGCGCAATATCGACGCCAGCCGATCATAGGTGAATTTCGCGAGCGGACACTGGTAAAAGTTGGCCCGTGACAGCGAGTGATGGCGAACACCATGAGCGCGAGGCGGAAGCGATCCTGAAAGCTGCTGGCCTGATGCTCGTAGCGCGCAATTGGCGCTGTCGGCTCGGTGAAATTGACCTCATAATGAGGGAAGGCGCGACGCTCGTTTTTGTTGAGGTGCGCAAGCGCGGAAGCGAGAGATTTGGCGGCGCGATTGCCAGCATCGGCGCGCAAAAGCAGGCGAAGCTGCGGCGCGCGATTGGGCTTTATCTCACGACCTTGCCGAATACGCCCTCATGCCGGGTGGACGCCGTGTTGTTCGACGGAAAAGGCGCACCGGTTTGGGAGAAGAATATTTTTGGAGCGTGACCGGCTGAGGGTTCGCGATGGAACCGCGGGCAGTTGCAGCACGTCGGACGCATTGCACGACGATAATTCAATCTTTCAGGAGAGAACTATGATCCAACGCAACAAAAAAACAACCGCCGTCAAAATGCTGGGCATCACACTGGCTGCGCTGACCGTGACAATCCTCGCCTCTGCGTGCGTTCCGTTGGTGATCGGTGGCGTAGCAGCGACCGTAGCCATTGCGGAAGACCGGCGTTCTCCCGGCACATTTGTCGACGATCAAAGCATCGAGAATTCGGCCCTCCTGCGGGTCAAGTCACGATTTGGCGGTCAGGTTCATGTGAACATCACGAGCTACAACCGTCAGGTGTTGGTCACCGGCGAGGCCGCGACCGACACGATCAAACGTGGCGTCGAAGAAGAAATCTCCACCGTTAAAGGGATCACACGCATCTTCAATGAGTTGGTCGTTGGCCCTCAAGCGGGCGTGATGTCGGTGAGCAACGATACGCGGCTGACGACGGTCGTGAAAACGCGCTTTCTGGAGGCCAACCGTTTTCAGGCAAACCATGTCAAGGTAATCACCGAGGCGGGCGTGGTGTTCCTGATCGGTATCGTCAAACGAAGCGAGGCAGAAGCCGCTACCCAGCTCGCAAGCACGACCAGCGGCGTTGTGCGCGTAGTTCGCCTATTCGAGTATCTCGATTAAAATCAGACGATCGGCTTCAAGCCATGTAACAAGCGGCCTCACGGTCGACGAAAGATTATGACGGATATCGCCCTGACGCCCTCTGGTGCCGACCGTGAAGTCGACGCGCGTGGTCTCAACTGCCCACTGCCGATTTTGCGGACAAAGAAAGCGCTCAACGACATGAAGAGCGGGCAAGTGCTGAAAGTGGTGGCGACCGACCCAGCCTCGCAACGCGACTTTCAGGCGTTCTCACGGCAAACCGGCAATTCGTTGATCGATCAGTCCGCTGCGAACGGCGAATTTACCTTTCTGCTGCGGCGCAAGTAAATCGCGGCTGTTTCGCGCATTGAGTCGGCGCAAAATCGGTGCTCCTCAGCGTGAACTTAAGGGCACGTCTGGAAATTCGTTTTTGGGGATGCAGTGTTAGAAGCCCGGAGCGCAGCAACCGGAATGTACGCCCTGGTACATGAGGATTGCGAGCACCGCGCGACGACACAAT
>JBBRVM010000026.1:0-15260 GCA_038246865.1 Burkholderiales bacterium | reverse complement strand
TTACGCTTTACCTGAATTTGTATTCGAGCGCAGCGCGGTACGTACGACCACGTGGGTCAACGTACGTTGGGTCAAAGCCGACCTGGAAGTACTGATTCTGAAGAGTGAAAGGTGGGCTGCGATCCATGAGATTGCGGACACCAAGCTTTACTTTCAGGTTCTTAATGCCAGACCAGGTGAGTGCTGTGTCCCATGTCTCGTAAGGCGACACTTCGCGAGTACCGCCCTGATCCTGGTAGGCGCTCTGCCAGTTGTAGCCAAGGTAGGCATTCCACGGACCACGATCCCACGACACCGATGTTGTGTGCTTGAAGCGAACCACCGGGCCAAAGTTTGCCCATTGACCCACGTTCTCGGTCTCAGCGGTGCTATTGCCTGTCCGCGACTTTTGTGAGCCGAGGTAGGTGCCTTCCATTCCAAGCGTGAAATCACCCACCGCCGTCTTCGGAATACGCAATCTGATCGAAGCGTCGAAACCGCTGGTTTTCTGTTTCGACACGTTACCGTAGAGCGAGCCAACGTAGTTGATCACTGTCCGGCCCGTCGCCGCATCAACCTTTGTGATGATATCCGGCGAGTAGATGCTCGAACTGGTGCGCGTAGTTGGATTGAAGTTGGCGATGTAGTCTGCCAATTTCGCATCCGGGCTGATGATGCCGATCACGTCTGTCTGATCGATGTTGAAGTAGTCGAGGCGCAACGATACGTTGGGTGTAGGTTCAGCCACGATGCCCAAAGTGAACTGCTTCGACTTCTCTGGTTTGAGATTAGGGTTACCGCCCTGTCTGACCGTCAACTGCGCATTGCAGTATTTCGGATCAAAGCGGGCCTCGCAGCCTGCGGCACCGCCGTACAGCGGATCGTCATAGGCACCACCCGTATTGGTTTGTGTCTGCGGCAACAGGAGCTCAGGCAGCGTAGGTGCGCGGAAGCCTTCGCCGTATGAGCCGCGGAGCAAAATTTCCTTCATTGGCTGCCAACGCAGGCCCACCTTCGGGGTAACCGCATTACCAAAGTCACTGTAGCGGTCATAGCGGACCGCTAACTGCGCTTCAAGATTTTTGACAATCGGAGCATTAGCCTCGGCGAACAAAGCGACGACATTGCGTTTACCGACCACTGGCAATTGATTACCACCGCCGCCGAGCACGTCGCCGTCATTGAGCACGGCGAGTGGCGTGTCGTTGTACTTAACCTGTCGCGCTTCGCCGCCTAGAGAAACACCAAGCGGTCCGGCTGGAAGTTGCGCAATTTCGCGCGACATATTGAAGTCAAATCCGGTGTTGGATGACTTGGCTACCCGTACGTCTTGCAGCACAAGCGTCGAGCGCAGCAGCGCCAGGCCAGCCGCATCGTTCGGCCCCCACAGGTTGATGTTGCCAGTGGCAACTGCGGGCAAGAACTTCGATTCGAAGACCCAACCGCCAACGTAGCGGTCAGCCACTTTAGATTCGGCGTAGGACAGGCCGGTTTTGTAGTCCCAACCCCCAATGATGCCTTCGAGCCCGATCAACGCACGGCCTTCATCAGCCTTTGGCTGATTGGCACGACCACCCAAGTCAATGGTGCGGTAGTAGACGTTCAGCGGGCCAGTCAGCGCTACGCCGGGAACGGCGGGTGTAATTCCCGCGCCGGGGTAGTAGCGACCGTTAGCCGGGTAAAGCAGCGGATCGCCGTTAAACGTGGTCGCTTCCGACGCTGGCACCGGTGAGACCGTGAACAATGTCTTTTGCGTGGCGTAGTTGAGTTCTGCGATGAACTTGTTGTTCGCGTTGATCTGGAACGCAGCCGAACCGACGAACGAAAGTTTCTCGGTCGGCGTAACGACATCGATCACGCTGGCGTAGTCGAAGCGGCATCGCGAATCAGTTGCGCTGGTACCGAGTGACGTGGGCGGCGTGCAGTTCTTGCCATATCGGTTGGCGAACGGATTGACGAAGCCTGCATCAGTCAGAATATTCGCCGGGAAAGAGTTTGAACTCAGACGATTAATCAGAATCGCACCTGTAGTGCGGTCCCTAATCAAAGCCGTGGCTGCGTAGTCACGGTCGGACGCTTTCAGGGCTTCCTGCTTGTAGTAATTAAACGAGCCGAAGGCGTTGAAGCCATCTTTAGCGAGATCGCCGATACCAAACGTGGCCGTCGCACTGTAGTACTTGCCGTTACCTTTGCCATCGGGCATTGCCGCCTGAATTTCAGCGATACCGCCATTGAAATCACGACGCGTAATGAAGTTGATCACGCCTGCAATTGCGTCAGAGCCGTAAATAGCCGACGCACCGTCACGCAGCACTTCAACGCGCTCAAGCGCAGCCAATGGAATGGCACCGAGGTTGACCGCACCGCCGTCCAATGCGTACACCGCGAGACGACGACCGTTCAACAGCACCAGCGTGTTGTTGGAACCCAGGCCGCGCAATGAGGCGCCTGCGAAACCGGGACGCGCTGAGTCCCCCAAAGCGAGTGAAGAGTTGTAGCCACCGCCGTTGTTGGCGGACAAACGCTCGATCAGATCAGCGGCCGAGGTGGCACCGCTGCGCTCAATCTCGGCGCGGGTGATCACGGTAACCGGCAGTGCGGTTTCGCTATCGATGCGCTTGATGTTTGAGCCCGTAATTTCGACACGTTCGACTTTTTGTACGTCCTGAGCAAAGGCGGTGTTGGTGGCCGCCATCACGGCCAGCGCGTTGATCACCGCGAGAGCGATGTGCTTTCGTTTTGTATTCATGTATATCCCCGAAGATGACAAGTAAATGACACATGGATTGTGCATTAGCGCATGCTCGCTGTCAGCTTGCTGTGCAGCGACGTCGACGGCACCGGGAAATGCAGGGATCAATAGCGGAGCTAGTCGGTGGCGATTAGTGCACTGATTTTTAAGGGTTTTTTACTTTCTGAAGCGTAACTTCAACGAAAAAACGTTGGAAACGCCGCCTTCAGCCTTATCGTACTTCCTCATCAGCTTTTGTTTGCAACCCTTATTTATGCGGAGCTATATGGCTTTTTGTTGATATGTCGACTTATTGCAAAATTCCGATCTAGCCCACATGCCACAGTCTTTTTGTTGAAAAGCCAATAGGTTCACGTTGTGAATGCGCAACACTGTAGAAAAGGGGCAGAAACAAAAAGGGCCCGCACTAATGGCGGGCACTACGGGAAACTACTAAGCGTGCTCTTTTGCGGCGGGCGTGTATTTTTTCATGAATGTGTCAAAGCGGTTGTATCGCTGGTTTGGATTCCAGCTGTTGTAATTGCACGCAGGCAATACCGCGTCGAGCATCGATTAAATCGTCTGAGCGGCCTCGTCAAACCACACCGTTTTCGGTCGCTGCGTCCTTGCAACAGCGGCAGAGGCACGACAACCAGCGCCGGGGCGGCATGAAGGGCCCAGGCTCATTGCATCATTAGCCGCCAGAAATTGGGACAAACGACGAGGGGATGTGACCAATGACGATTCGGTTTTGCTAGTCATCGACTATCCTTCCCGATACTGTAACTAACACGCCTTTTGGAGTTCATATGCTGAAATTTGTGCTGGCCTGCGTGCTGGCCCTGAATCTGGCGGGCGCGAACAGCGCCTTCGCCGCAGAACCCGTCTCGCTCGAAGACTATTTCAAGAATCCGTCGCTGGCGAGCCCGACTCTGTCGCGCTCTGGCAAATACCTCGCTGCGACCGCGCCGTTTAAGGGCCGCATGAACCTGCTCGTGCTGGACCTCGAAACCCGCAAAGGGACACTGGTTACTTCGTTTGAAGAATTCGACGTCATCAATGCGCGATGGGTCGGTGACGAGCGTATTGTGTTCTCGCTGGGTCAAGCCAATTCACCGACCGGTGCTGGCCAGTTTGACGGCGGTGGTTTGTTCGTGGTGGGCCGTGATGGCTCGGGTTCGCGCCGACTGTCACCCACCATTCGCGAAACGCGGGGTAGCGGCAACAACATCTATCGCGGACTGACCATGGTGAGCACGATTCCAGGCAGCACCGACGAAATCATCGCGTCCGGCCGCCTGACCAGCGCTGATTCGGTCGATTTGTACCGTGTCAACCTGAACACCGGACGCACACGGCTGATGACCTCAGGGCGCCCGGTTGATCGCACAGTGGATTGGCTGCTGGACAGCAAACAGGTGCCACGTGTGGTGATGGCGGGCGTCAAGGACGAATTGACGCAGGTCGTTTACTACCGCAAGGGAGAGGACAGCCCATGGGGAGAAATCGCCCGTTTCTCGCGCGACAAGGGTTCGATACTGGTGCCGCTGGCCTTTGAGTCTGACGACCAGACACTACAAGTCGCCACCAACAAAGACCGCGACACCATGGCGGTGTATCGCTACGACCCGAATACCCGCAAATTGGGTGATCTGGTCGCCGCGCATCCTCGCTACGACATGGGTGCCGACAGTCAGGGAGACTCGGTGGCTGGCGCCGTAGTGGACCCCGAGACCAACAAAATTCTGGGGTACCGCGTTGACGGTGATAAGCCGGAGATCACGTGGCTCGATGACGGCAGGAGCCGAATCCAGAAAGTGCTCGACGCATCGCTGCCAGGAACCGTCAATTCGTTTCGTCGCGCTGTTGGCAGCAAGCGGCTGCTGGTATCTTCGTATTCCGACCTGAAGCCTGCCCGCTGGTATCTGTTCGAGGAAGAAAAACGCACGCTCGAAGAAATCGGAACGTCGCGCCCCTGGCTGGACAACAAGCTCGTTGAGCAACGTCCCTTCATGTACAAAACACGGGATGGTCTGGAAATTCCAGGCTACCTCTTCTTGCCCAAAGACTATAAGCCCGGCACCCGTTTGCCGACTATATTGCACATTCACGGCGGACCATTTGCACGCGCAGATACGTTCGGTAGTGGCTTCGGCGTCCGTGAAGGTCAACTGTTTGCTTCGCGTGGCTACGCGGTAGTCGTGCCCAATTTCCGCATCACACCGGGAATGGGTAACAAAATTTACACGGCAGGTTTCGGCACTGTGGGCCGTCAGATGTCCGAAGACCATGAAGACGCACTGAAATGGGCCATTGATCAAGGCTATACGGACCCTAAGCGGGCCTGCATCTCGGGTGCCAGCTACGGCGGTTACGCAGCGTTGCAGGCTCTGGTGAAAACTCCGGATATGTTCAAGTGCGCGATCGCCGGTCTTGCAGTAACTGACTACAAGTACCAACTCACGACACCTGATGGAGACACCTACGGCAACGAAACCGGCGTAGATTTCTGGAAGGCCGTACTGGGCTCTAAAGACCTGAATTCGCAAATGATTCGCGACATCTCCCCGGTCTTTAACGCCAGCAAGATCAAGGGCGCAGTGTTCCTCTACGCAGGCGAGGACGACGTCCGGGTGCCGATTGATCAAATCTATCGTATGGACAAGGCGCTCAAGGCGGCCGGCAATCCGGCGAAAGGGTTCGTGGTCAAGGCTAAAGAAGGCCACGGTTTCGGCAAACCTGAAAATAACGTGGATCTGTATAAGCAGGTACTGAAGTTTCTGGACGAGCAGATTGGCAAGTAACTCTCCCTGAAGCTGATATTCAGCTACCAAAGACGGCCCTGCGGGGCCGTTTTTTTACGTTCTGAAACGTCAGGCAGACGTTTTTAGAGAACTTCTACGCGCGCCAACGAGCGTTGCGACTCCTCCGATTTGCGCTGCGTCCCATCGAGGGTCACAGGGCGCGCATGGATACCCGCTGCGAATGAGATTGGCCGTTGGACAGTGGCGCACGGGGTTCGAACGCGGTGCGAACGTAGCGTAACCACAAACGCAATGCGGCTGCCAAACGTGTCGCGGAAGCGGGGCTCTGCAGCGCTCAAACCGGATGAACTTCGAGTCCGTCGGTAGGCTCTGTCCACTTCTAAAGCAATCATGTCGCGACGCATGGCCGCAGACAGTGCGTGATCACCGCAAGGCGACGGCGACAACGTCAGCTTTGATTTAGCAAGTCCAGTAGCCGCGCCACGCTTGGCTCTCAATGCGGCAACGTTCCTGCGGGAAGATAGAAAACCTGCAGACGAAAAAAAAGAGGGCCGAAGCCCTCTTTTTTTGCTGCGGTTACCCGCTGCTTTTGCTGTCGCCGATTAACGGAACTTGTAGTTCAAGTTCAGGCGATAAGCGCGACCACGAACGTCGTACTGCGTGAAGTCGTACAGGAAAGTGCCGGATGCACCCGGATCGTACGGCGGCTGCGAGTTCATAACGTTGATGACCGATGCATTGATCTTCAACTTGTTGCTGAATTCATAGCTGCCGAACAGATCGATCGTCGTGCGCGAACCAAGTTTCTCGCCATAGATGCCGGTCTGGTAGCGTTGATCCTGAACGTTGAAGTAGCTACCTGGCAGGGCGGCCTGATAGTAACTATGGATGTAGTTCGCGGCTACGCGAGCAACAAACGGACCACGTTCCCACTCAACCGACACATTGCCGCGAATGCGCGGGATCGAGCCGTAACCGTTTTGACCGACGTACTCGGTATCGTCGACTTTGTAGCTCTCGATGTACGAACCACCCATGCGGAAAGCGAACTTGCCCTGTTCAGTCGTCATGCGGTAAACCGCATCCATATCAAGACCGCTTGTCACAGTTTTGAACTGGTTGAAGTACGCAGTGGTGACTGACGCGACCTGACCAGTCTCTGGATCGCGTGTCACTGTGCCGCGCACTGCACCATTGACAACGCCATTGCCGTTGACGATCTGTTGCAGCGAGGCAGCAGCAACTTGGTTACGCCAGTCGATTTGGTACCAGTTAACGCCTAAGTTGAAATCACGAGAAGGTTCGAAAACGATACCCACAGTCGTGCTCTTCGACGTTTCAGCCGACAGATTCGGGTTGCCGGCAAACACGCCGGAAATCTGACGGCTCACGTTGTCGACAGGGTCGATGACGGACGTAAAGAACGTCGCTGTCGATGGCGAAATCTCGGGCAGCGTTGGCGCACGGAAGCCTTCGCCCCAGTTAGCGCGAACGACCAACTGGGAGGTCGGTTTCCACTTCAAGCCAATCTTTGGAACCGTTGAGCTGCCGTAGTCGCTGTAGCGGTCCGAACGAACCGCCAATTGAGCTTCAAGCGACTTGAGGATCGGCAAACCAGCTTCAGCGAAGATGGCGAAGCTATCGCGCTTACCGTTAGTACGCGTCGTGCCCTGTCCGAGAATCGTGCCCGCGGCAGAGGCTGCCGATGGGGTATCGACAATCTTTTCATTGCGGAATTCTGCGCCGACTGACAGGCCGATAGGGCCGCCAGGCAAATTGCCAAATTCAGTCGCCAGACGGGTATCAACGAACGACAATTCCGACACGGCGTTACGCGTGGAATTGGTGAGCAGCGAATTGCGCACCGCAGCACTGTTCAACGCAAAGTTGTTCAGGTTGTAGGTCGAAGACGTCGACAACGGAACCGGCGGCTGCGAACTCGTTGGTACGCCGAAGGCACTGCTGACGCCACCGATCGTGAGCGCGTTCTGCGACGTTGAGTCGGTATCGCTACGAGACCAGCCCACGGCTGATTCGCCGTCAAATGGACCAAATGAATACTTGAGGCCGGCCAGCAAACGATAAGAATCCGACTGGATATCGGTATTGCGAGTTCCAACGTCGCCGAGCACGCCAACGTAGCGGGCATTGGTGGAGAACGGATTGCCCGCTGCGCCAGGCGCGAAGTTGATGTTGTACGTGAAAGGACGGAGACCTTGTGGCGACTGCCTCAAGCCCGTAGTGCCAGCGAAGACCGCACTCTGGAATCGCTGGAACGACGAGACCCGCGACAGGCCCACTTCACCAAAACCCTGAAGGGTTGGCGAGATCTCAACCGTGCCGCGACCAAGGAAGCCGAAACGCTCGGTCGACGGGATTGCCGTGAACTGATCGTTGAAGTCTTTTGCGCAGAATGTGCCAGTGAAAGCCAGGTTGCCAGCGTTGGCAGAAATAAGACCGGCTTCACGCGCCTGTGCTGCCGTAAGCACGGTGCCTGGGCATGATGCGATAGCCTGAAAGTTTGGGGTCAAACCGTTAGTGGCCGACAATTGACGCCACGTTCCCGCACCGGTGAGTGACTGGAAGTTACGACCACCGCCTGCACGACCGCGCCAGTCGCGCGATGCACCGAAGTCGGTTTCGTTCAGCATGACGAGATCACGCTTGTAGTAGTCAAATACACCGAGTACGGAATATTTGTCACGGCCCAGATCGCCGAAGCCGCCCGTGGCGCTGAAGCGATAGTCGCCGTTGCCAGCGGCAACACCAGCGCCAGCCGAGAATTCGATGCCTTTGTAATCTTTACGCAGGATGACGTTGACCACGCCAGCAATTGCGTCAGAACCATAAATGGCCGATGCGCCATCTTTCAGAATCTCGATACGCTCAACCGCAGACGCTGGAATCGAGTTCAAGTCGACGAACGTGTCCTGCAGGTTTTGCGCAAAACCGTAACCGGCTGTGCGGCGACCGTTAATGAGAACAAGCGTTGTCTTTTGGCCCAGACCGCGCAGGGAGATGCCAGAAGCACCCGGTGCGAAGCTGTTCGAGAAGCTCTCGGAGTAGCTGTTACCGGTATTGGCTGGCACATTGCGCAGAACTTCGGCGATTGTCGGCTGGCCCGAACGCTCGATCTGCTCGCGCGTGATGACATCAACCGGAGCGACGGTTTCAACGTCGGTGCGCTTGATGTTCGAACCGGTAATTTCGACTTTCTCGACCTTCTGCGGCGTTTGCGCGTAGGCAAAGCCGGAGGCTACAAAAGTTGCCGCGATTGCGACAGCCAATTGTTTCTTTTGAATCATAAATACCCCTGAGACCCAGAGCGGGCGATAAAAAAAGGATGACGCTTGATTCTGTCACCAAGCCGACACATTTCCTACCCATGCCGGGGGGGCGTCGCAATCGTTACTTTGAATCACTCAGGCCATCGCAGACGCGACGACAACTGCAACCCATTGATTGAAAAGAGTTTTTATCTCGGCGCGATCCGAAGAAAATGCTTAGTCGCCAAAGATTCGCCGCAGTACGTTGGTACAATCGGGAATCAGCTTTTAACGAAAACCCCCTTTTCTCAGGGGCTGGCAGCGAATTTGCCGCCGAGTCGACATTGCCAGAAATTCGCCATTATCCCTGGTGCAGAAAGGCTTTCAGCCGAAAGCCGTCGAACCAGCGTTGCATCTCTGCAACACGGGCGAGCCCGTCGGTCAGGTCGCAATCGGCAATCTGGCCGACATGAAACTGCGGTTAAGCAGCAGTGGTCACCAATCCACGCGGGATCGAATCCAGCAGTTTTCGGGTGTAAGCCGCTTGCGGTGCCGCATAAATGGCATCGGAGTCGCCCTGCTCCACCACATTGCCCTCGGACATCACCATGACCTCGTCGCTCATGTACTTCACCACCGCCAGGTCGTGCGAGATGAAGATGTAGGACATGCCGAACTCATCCTGCAGGTCTTGTAGAAGATTCAGCACTTGCGCCTGCACCGAAACGTCCAGCGCCGAGACCGATTCGTCGCAAATCAAAAGCTCGGGCTTCATGGTCAGGCAGCGCGCGATGGCGATACGCTGACGCTGGCCACCGGAAAACTCGTGCGGATACTTATAGAAGCTCATTTCCGGCAAACCCACCTTGGCAAGCAGCTCGAACGCCATCTTCGCGCGTTCTTCGCCGTTCGCCCCAATGCCGTGAATCACCATCGGCTCGCAGACGATTTGACCGACCGTGAAGCGCGGGTTAAGCGACGCGTACGGGTTCTGGAAAATGATCTGGATGCGCTTTTTGTACGGCAGGAATTCTTTTTCGTTCATCGCGAAAATGTTCTTGCCGTCGAACCAGGCTTCGCCTTTGGTCGCATCATGCAATTTCATGATCGTCAGGCCGACCGTGGTTTTGCCGGAGCCGGATTCGCCAACGACACCCAGCGTTTTTCCCTTGCGCAGCTTGAACGAAACGTCCTTGGCCGCATGGAACACGCGCTTGCCGAACAGTCCATCACGCGAGACGAAATCCTTGCACAGGCCCTTTACTTCGAGCACGATGGGATCACTGTCTTTCACGCCGCGCGTACGCTGCTCCAGGCGCATCGCATCCGCGCGACCGGCCATGAAATCATCAATCACCGGCAAACGCTTCGGACGCGACTCCACCGACGGACGGCAAGCCAGTAGCGCGCGCGTGTAGTCATCCTTTGGCGACTCGAACACATCCTTCGCCGCACCCTGCTCGCGAATTTCGCCATTTCGCATCACCACAACGTGATCGGCAATGTCACCGACCACCGCGAGATCATGCGTAATGAAGAGCACACTCATGCCGCGCTTCTTTTGCAGATCGCTGATCAGATCAAGAATCTGCTTTTGAATCGTCACATCGAGCGCCGTCGTCGGCTCGTCAGCGATCAGCAGCTTCGGCTCACAGGCAATAGCCATCGCGATCATCACGCGCTGTTGCTGCCCGCCGGACATCTCGTGCGGGTAACTGTCGATCTTGATCGTCGGCTCCGGAATACCGACCTCCGTCAATAAGGCAACTGCACGATCCCGTGCCGCTTTGCCCGAGAGGCCCATGTGCTCTTTCAGCACTTCTTCAATCTGGTAACCGACGCGAAACACCGGGTTCAACGAGCTCATCGGTTCCTGAAAAATCATCGAGATTTGAGCGCCCCGAAGCGCTCGTTTTTCAGCATTCGACAAATTGAGCAGGTTCTTGCCCTCAAACTCGATCACGCTGGCCTTGTCGACGGTCGCGTTTTCTTTCGGAAGCAGCCCGAGCACGGCGAGTGATGTCACCGATTTACCGGAACCGGATTCGCCTACGAGTGCCACGGTCTGGTTGGGCATCACGTCAAACGAAATGCCCTTCAACGCATCGAACGAGTTTTTCTTGTCGAGACGAAATTTGACGCGGAGATTTTTGACGGAGAGGAGTGGTGTAGTCATATTAATTCGTCGCCCCGGCGGCGGCCGGGGCCCACGGTTGCGCTTATCCATAGTTGATTCAGAGCGCCACCGTGGATTCCGGCCTGCGCCGGAATGACGATAGGGCTAAAGAAGACTTTCATACAAGTCCTGCCAAGTTGGGTTCATTGATTCGATACGAGCAATCTTCCAGGCGCGCTTCCATTCCTTCATAGCCTTCTCTTTGCCTATTGCTGAGTCCATCGTCGCGTGCAGTTCGTACCAGACCAACATTTTCACGCCGTACTGCTTCGTGAATCCATCCACCAGCCCCTCGCGATGCTGAAACACGCGTTGCACGATATTCGAGGTGACGCCGATATACAAGGTACCGTGGCGCTGACTCGCCACGATGTAGACGCAGGGTTGAAACGTTTCGCGCATGAGTTTTGATAGATGCCTCCGTGGACGCGCCCCAAATGTCATCCCGGCGAAGGCCGAGGCGGGGCGACGACTGGTTATTTCAACTTCGGATCGAGCGCGTCACGCAGCGCATCGGTGAACAGACTGAATGCGGTGACCAGCACCGCCATGAACGCAGTCGCCGCCGCGAGTTGCCACCAGTAACCCAGTATCAATTCATTCTGTGATTCGTTCAGCATCGAGCCCCAACTGACCACGTCCACCGGCACACCAAACCCGAGGAAGGACAGGATCACCTCAGACTTGATGAAGAGCACCACGTGCAACGAAAGCTGCACCAAAACGACGTGCGAAATGTTCGGGAAAATGTGCACGAACATACGCCGCGTGTTTGACGCGCCAATCGCATTGGCAGCACGGACGTAATCGCGCGCCTTGTGCTTCAGGTATTCGGCGCGCACTAATCTGAATATGCTCGTCCAGCCGGTCAAGCCGAGAATCAGCACGACCGTGACCACGCCTTTTTGCTTGAGCACCGCCGCAATGGCGAGCACCAGAAGGATGTACGGAATGGAGCTGAAGATGGAATAAAACCAGTTCAGCGCATCATCGGTCTTGCCGCCGTAATAACCGGCCAGCGCGCCGAGCAAGGTGCCCATGATGGTGGCAACAATCGCGGCAGCGAAGCCGACGAGGATCGACGTCTCCGATCCCTGAATCACTTTCGCGAGCACATCACGGCCCCATTTGTCGGCGCCGAATGGCAGGCTTTCAGCCCGCTTTTCCTCAACCGCCTTCGCAGCCCCATCGCCGGTGCGGCCCAACTGCTTGCGCAGTTCTGCCATCACGTCGGCGAGCGGGTCGACGATGACGATGCCGGAGTCGACCGCTGCACCGGTGGATTGCCCGAGCTGCGTCTTGAGTTCATTGATCGTGTCACGGAGTGGATCGCGATCATTGATGAACTCAGGTTTGGCGGCTGCGCCATCGATGGCGGGACCCGAATCCACGGCCCCGGCTTTCAGGTCCGAAGAGGGTTTGTGACTGTCCTTGAACAGTGTCGGCGGCGCATAGTTAATCGCGATTTCACGGTTCCAGTCTTTGGCGGCGAGGCCGAAGAAAGACGCGAGCGAGAGCAGCAGGAACAGGATCACGATGATCATCGAGACGATGGCGATGCGGTCCGCCAGGAGGCGCTTCCATGCGAGCGCCCACAGTCCGGGCGAGCGCTCGATTCCAATCTGGTTGACAGTTATCGCGCTCATTGCAGTGCTCCAACGCTGTCATCCTGAGCTACGCGAAGGATCAGGCGGCATCCTCCGTCGGTCCGATATTTCAATCGCGGTACGTGCGCAACCTGATGCTTCACTGAGTTCAGCATGACAACTTTCTTACTTGAGTTCAACACGTGGATCGACGGCTTTGTACATCAGGTCGGCCGCAAGGTTGGCCAGCATCGTGGCCAGCGCCACATAAATAGTCACCGCTTTAATCACCGGAAAGTCCGACCGCTCCACCGCAAGAATCACCTCACGACCAATGCCCGGCACCGAGAAGAATCGCTCAATGAGGAACAGGCCAACCAGCAGGCCCGGGAGTTGAATCATGAGGTTCGTAATGATTGGAATCGATGCGTTGCGCAGCACGTGCACAAACATCACCCGGTTCTCTGACAGGCCCTTGGCGCGTGCCGTGCGAACGTAATCCTGATTGACTTCATCGAGCAAAAATGTGCGGTACAAACGAATGTTTGGAGCGAGCGAAACCACCAGCGCAATCAGTATCGGCAACGCCGCAAACTTGAACAGATTCTCAAAGAAGCCGGTCCCCCAACCCTGCACCGGAAACCAGCCAAATTTGTAGGCCAGCACGTACTGGAACACGATGATGTAGACAAGGATCGAGATCGATTGCGCCAGGGTGCAGGTCACCATCGCGGCGCGATCGGTGAACGAGCCACGCACATAAGCGACCGCAAGTGCGATACATACCGCGATGACCGTCTCCAGAATCAGCAATGGAATGCCGATCATGAGGGAAGCGGGCAAGCGCGTCGCGAAGATGCGCGACACCACTTCGTTGGTGCTCCAGCTTGACCCAAAGTCAAAGGTGACCACCTGTTTCACGAATATCCAGAGCTGCACCCAGTACGGCTCATCAATGCCCAGTTGCTTACGAATATTGGCGATTTGCTCAGGGTTGGAAATCTTGCCCGCGAGCAGATAAGCCGGGTCGCCGCCGACCACGTTGAACAGGAGAAAAATCAGCAGGATCACGCCTGCCATCGTCGGCACAATCTGCCACAAACGCCTTACGATGTACGCCATCATGGCGAGCACCCCGCCAAGTCGTCATCCTGAGCCGGAAGCGAAGGATCGGGTTGCAAGGCAAAGATGGCTGCGCTGGACAGGAATGCGCGCTTAGTCACCTGATCCTTCGCGACGCTCAGGATGACAGGGCCATTTTTTTCCTCAAACATCATTTGCCCTTAGCCATATTGACATCGAAATACATCCACTCAGACAGCAGAATTGGATGCTTCTTGTAGCCGATCACCCACGGGTAGATCATCTGATTGCGGTAGCGCGTGACGCCGAGCACCCACGGCGTATCGGCCTCAAATTGTTTCTGCATTTCGAGATACAGTTTGTCGCGCTCCGGACCATCAGGCAACGATGCTGACTGCTCGTAGAGTTTGTCGAACGCTGCGCTCTTGTAGCAACCGTTGTTTGATTCGCCAATGTTCTTGCTATACAGCAATTGCATGAAGTTATCGCCGTCAGGGTAGTCGGCGATCCATGCGGCACCGCGAATCATGATTTGACAGCGCTTTTCGCGCTTGATGGAATCGGCAAACTTCTCTTTTTCGGACTCGTAGCGGATGCCAATCGCGTCCATGTTCTTTTTGTATAGCTCATCGAATTCACGCTCAATCGCGGCGGGCGTTGAGGTGTACTTGAACACGAACGGCTTTCCGTCTGGCGTATTGCGAAACCCGTCAGCGCCCTTTTTATAGCCAAATTTATCGAGCAAGGCGTTGGCCAGAACCGGGTTGTAGACGATATTCGATGCGAAGTCTGCCTTGTGCCCGGCGACGCCGGGCGGCACCAGAAATTCAGCGCGTACGGCGTTGCCCTTGCGAATGACGTCGATTTCCTCTTCGCGATTGATCGCCATGGCAACGGCACGACGAAGCGCTACTTTATGTGTCTCAGCACCACCCCAGATTGGGTCGTTCCACTGAAAGTAGGTGTAGGTGTACTCTGGGTCGAGTGATCGCTGAACGCGCAGGCCTTCTGCCGCCAGGTCCGGCGCGACCTTGCCGCCCGGCAAGGCCTGTTTGATGAACGATTGCGGCATGTTGAGCACATCAATCTGCTTGTTTTTGAACGCCAACCAGCGCGTCTGCTCCTCCTCGATCGGGTAGATCTCCACGCGGTCAATCTGGGCGAGTGGTTTGCCCTGCATCGCCTTGACGATCACCTCGTCATATGGGTCTTTGCCCGAGGCCTTGAAGTCCCAGGTGCCGCCGCGCCAGTTCGGGTTTTTCTCGAGAACGATTTTTTGTCCGCGCGTCCACTCTTTCAGGTAATAGGCGCTCGAGCCGACTGGATGGCTCAAGACGTCGTTCGGGTATTTCTCGACGACCTCACGCGCAACCACACCCATCGCGACGTGCGCAAGCACATAACCAAAGTTGTAGTCGGGCTTGGTTAACGAAATCTTTAATGTGTAGGGATCGACAACCTCCAACCCTTCAACCGGCGCATCCCACGCCAGACCATCGCCCTTTTTGCTCTTGTCGTACCAGGCGTTCAGGCCGACGATCTTGCCGTCGATCAGGAACCGCCAGACCGGTTTCAACGAATCATCGTAGTGACGTTTAAACGAATAGGCGACGTCGTTCGCGGTCAGTTCGCGCTTTTTGCCGGCAAACGCCTCGTGCGGCGAAAAATAAACGC
>JBBRVM010000025.1:0-15276 GCA_038246865.1 Burkholderiales bacterium | reverse complement strand
GTGCCGTGCGATCTCGGCCATCGTGCCGGCCATTTCAACGCCCGTCGGCCCGGCACCGATCACGGCAAACGTGAGCCACGGTTCGCGAGCGACGGTGTCTGTTTCGCGCTCAGCGTGTTCAAACGCGAGCAGCACGCGACGACGAATCTCGAACGCGTCTTCCAGCGTCTTGAGCCCTGGCGCATGCGCGGCCCACGGGTCATTGCCGAAGTAGCTGTGGGTTGCACCACTGGCAACGATTAGCTGATCGTAGGCGATGCGTTCGCCATTTTCCAGTTGCACGGCACGCGCGCCGACGTCGATGTCCACCACGTCGCCGAGCAGTGTCGTGACGTTGCGCTGCTTGCGAAACAGAAACCGCGCCGGCGCAGCAATCGACGGCGCCGACAATCCGGCGGTAGCCACCTGATACAGCAGCGGTTGAAATAGATGATGATTGGTACGGTCGATCAGTGTGATGTCAACCGCCGCGTCGCGCAGGGCTCGCGCGGCCTCAAGGCCACCAAAACCGCAGCCGATGATGACGATGTGAGGGCGCTTCATAGACCGAAGTTTACGGCAGCATCTTGTCGGCGCGCCTTAGCGCTCCGCCATCGACATGTGCAACTTGGTGCGGTCTTGAAGTTTCATCTGGTGAATTCAGCTTTTCAGTGAAATCACCGCTGCGTTAGGGCTTATCCGCAGAAACAATAGATATCGACTTCTGCTCAATTGGACACCTAGCCCCTTTGCGAACGTACTTACAATGAAAAGCTGTCCCCTTGAATGGGGTCGCCAGCTACACCGTGGCCGGGCTCGAAGTCTTGCGTGCAGAAACGATGAGAAGCCCAGCCACAGCCGCAAACGGCAACCCAATCCACGACAGCCGATCAAACGTCACCCAGCCCTCGCCCGCCACTGCGCCGACAAAAGCGCCGCCCAGCGCGGCTCCGGCAGCCGTTCCAAAATAAAGCATCGACGTATTGAGTGACAGCAGCAGCGGCGCGTTGGCCGGGGATGCCGTCGCCAGTCGCGACTGTTGAGGCGCCATCATGCCGAATCCGGCGATGCCCCAGACGATGAATGCGGTGAGCGTCAGCGCGTAGTTTCCCTGCGTAAACGGCAACACGAGCATGCTGGCCATCAGCACACTGATCTGCGCACGCAGCGTCGGCAGTGCGCCAAAATGGTCGTTCGCCCAGCCACCGAGCAACGTGCCGACGACGCCCGCGACGCCGAACATCGCGAGCGTGATGGACAGCTTCTCGGGGCTCATCGGATTTAACGTCTGCTGCACTGGCCCGATATAGCTGAACACGCAGAAGATCGCGATGAAATAGAAGAGCGTGACGAATAAGGTCGAGCGAATTTCTGCGGATCGCACCACAAGGCCGAGGCCATCGAAATTCGCCGCCGGGCCGATCATGTCCTTCGGCACCAGAACAGTGATCGCCAGCAGCGCCACGAACGACGTGACCGCGATGGCAACGATCGGCACATGCCAGCCGTATTGGAAACCGAGCCACGCGCCGAGCGGCAGGCCAACGACGTAAGCGAGCGACACGCCAAGGAATACCAGCGCCAGCGCCTTGCCACGCCGCGCCGGTTCCACCATCGTCACCGCAAGCCCCGCCGCGAGCGGCGTGAACATTGCGCCGATACCCATCACCACGCGTCCCGCCAACAGGATCGGCAGCGACGTGGCTAATGCGCAAACGATATTGCCCAGAGTGAACAACGTCAGTGATAGTTGCATGGCGGACTTGCGGGAAAGCTTTGCCGTAAGCACCAGCGCGATGGGCACGAGGAGCGCGGTGGCCAGCGCGTACGTCGTCATCGCCTGCCCCGTCGCCGGGATGCTCACATGCAGGTCGTCGGCGATAGGTTTCAGGATGCCAGCGATGACGAAAGCGCCGGTGCCGATGACGAGATTGACCAGCGCGAACAGGTAAAGCAATGGGTTCATGTGGGGATTGTCGCTTGCTCGCACAGGCGAGCGCAGGCGCGGCTTCGATAACGACGATTGCCTGTAGGGCGGAACGCTTGCGGTTCCGCCAGGCTGCCAATGGCAGTAGACGCCGAGGACAAATCAAAAACGTTGCCCCCGCACCGCGTGCGGCGGAACCTCTTCGAGTTCCGCCCTACGAACTACCCTGCCGCGACGGTCGCCACCTGCTCCCGTAACCACCTTGCAGGTGCCGCTGTATGCGTGCGCTCATGCCACAACTGATAAAAACGCAGCGGTGGAAAATCGAGCGGCGCGGGCATCACCTTGATGGGTAAAAATTTGGCGTAGTGCGCAGCGAATCGTCGGCCCGTCGTGAAGACCAGATCAGTCGTGGTCAACACATAGGGCGCAACGTGAAAGTATGGCAGCGACACGCGGATGTCGCGCTTGATGCCGAGCTTGTGCAGGTGGTCATCAATCGCACCGCGTACGCCACCGGCGTAGCGCACCGGTGCGAGATGCTTCGCCGCGATATAGTCGTCCGCGCTGATCTCGGGCTTTTTCGCCAACGGGTGACGCTCAGAGAGCATGCACACTACTTCGTCGTCAAACAACTGCGTGGTGCGTAAATATTCCGGCGGGTTCGGCCAGTTGCCTACGACGACATCAAGCTCGCCCTCTTCCAGCAACCGCTCAAAATCAATGTCCAGTGACAATGATCGAATATTGAGCCGTCCATGCGGCACGCGCGCGCGAAATCGCTCAATCAGATTCGACAGAAAAAACGCATCGAAATAATCTGGTGCCCCGACACCGAAAACGCGTTTTGATTTCGCGGGATCAAACGGCTCGGCCTTGATCAGGATGCTGTCAATCGCATCAAGTGCAGCCTTGGTCGGCGCGATCAAACCCTCGGCGCGCTCGGTCGCGGTCATGCCACTACGCGTTCGCACCAGCAAGTCGTCACCGGTGATTTCGCGCAGACGTTTCAGCGCGCTGCTCACGGCGGGCTGCGTGATGCCCAATCGGTCCGCCGCGCGGGAGACGCTCTTCTCCTGAAGCACGAGATAGAGCACGCGCAGCAAATGAGTGTCGAGTGGTTCTGCCATGTCCGCCCCCCAGCTTCCCTGATGTCAGAAATAAACTCAAGCTTATCAGCGCAATGGGAAACACCGTCTATAGTGCGGAAATTGTTTGGTGTTGTGAGTCGAGTCAGCTTGAACAAGGTGAATGTGGTGCGTTTCCTTTTGAACGGTGTGTTGATCGAACGCGACAGCGTTGATCCGCACACCACCTTGCTCGACTTCGTGCGCGAAGAACGGCGCCTGACTGGCACCAAAGAGGGCTGCGCGGAGGGCGATTGCGGTGCATGCACCGTTGTGATCGGGCAATTGCGGAAAGACAGTGCGGGTCGGGAGCGTGTTTCGCTGTCGCCGATCAACGCCTGCATCCGTTTGCTGCCCACGCTGGATGGCAAGGCAGTGTTCACCGTCGAATCACTCAAGGCGGCTAGCGGAACGCTGCATCCGACGCAGCAGGCGATGGTTGACTGTCACGGCTCGCAATGCGGCTTCTGCACGCCGGGTTTTGTGATGTCTCTGTTCGCTTTGTTCAAAAACGAAACCTGCCCGACGCGCGCGAGAACCTGCGAAGCGATTGCTGGCAATCTTTGTCGTTGCACCGGCTATCGGCCGATTCTCGATGCGGCGCAGGTGATGTATCAAAAGGTGCCTGCTGCTGCCGCATCATGTTCGACGAGTATGGAGCAGTGGCTGTTTTCTCCCGCGACCAGCGGTGCGCCGCCACTACCCGGCGAGTCTGCACTAGCTGAAAAATTGGCTGCGCTCGAGCATTCGGACGCATTACATTTGACGTCACCGGCGGGAACATTTATCGCGCCGCGAACGATTGAGCAGTTCTCCGCCGCCGTGCTTGCGAATCCTGAAGCGTGGATTCTTGGCGGAGGTACCGATATCGGGCTCTGGGTGACCAAGGGATTGCAGGCCAACCGGACGATCATTTACACCGGCGAGGTCGCAGCACTCAAGCAGGTTAACGAAACTGAGAGCGGGATTCACATCGGTTCAGCGGTGTCGCTGGAATCTGCGTTTCATACGATGAACCGGCTCTACCCAGAGCTGGCGCATGTCTGGACACGCTTCGCGTCCTGGCCGATCCGGTCGAGTGGCACGCTAGGCGGCAATGTGGCAAACGGCTCGCCAATTGGCGACTCGATGCCCGCGCTGATTGCGATTGGCGCGGAGATTGTGTTGCGTCGCGGCGAAAAGCAACGCACGATGCCGCTGGAGGCGCTCTATCTTGACTACAAGAAGCAGTCGCGCGAAATGGGCGAGTGGGTTGAAGCGATTGTTGTTCCGCATCGCTCGACGGCAGGCGTGTTTCAAGTCGCCAGCTACAAGAATTCAAAGCGTAATGAGCAGGATATTTCCGCCGTGTGCGCCGCAATTGCTGTGACCACCGAGCGTGGCGTGGTCACTCAATGTCGAATCGCTTTCGGCGGCATGGCGGGCACGCCAAAGCGCGCGGCGCTAGCCGAGCAGGCGCTCACGGACAAGGCATGGAGCGAAACCACAGTTCGCGCTGCAATGGAGGCACTGCGCAAAGACTATTCACCGATGACTGACATGCGATCAAGCGCCGCTTACCGCATGCAGGTCGCACAAAATCATCTGCTGCGTTTCTGGCTCGAATCGCAAGGTGAGTCTGATGCAGTCAGGGTGTTTTGACATGAACGCGCCGCTCAACCCCACGCAGCTTCAGATCGACGTGTTGCAACACGCGGTTGCCACTGCTACGCAGCACGAATCCGCGCATTTGCACGTCACAGGTGAGGCGATTTACACCGACGACATTGCCGCGCCGCGCGGCACGTTGTCTGCGGTGATTGGCTATGCGCCTGCTGCCCACGCAGTGCTGAAATCGTTTGATTTGACCGATGTATTGAAGGCAGCCGGTGTCATCGCCGTGTACACCGCCAAGGACGTGCCCGGCGTCAACAATTACGGCGGCATCGTGCTCGACGATCCGATCCTGGCGACCGATCTCATCGAGTATCACGGGCAGCCCGTTTTCATGGTCGTAGCGGAGTCACACCTGCTCGCGCGCAAGGCGGCCAAACTCGCCAAATACGATCTCGAAATCCGCGCGCCTATCCTCTCGATTGATGACGCGTTAGCCGCAAAAAGTTATGTGCTCGATCCCGTGGTGACTGGCCGAGGTGACGCCGAAGCAGCGCTCGCCCGTTCGCCACATCGCATCAGCGGGAAGACCGCGCACGGCGGTCAGGATCACTTCTATCTGGAAGGCATGATCGCGATGGCACATCCGGTCGAGGACGGCCAGATCGCGATTCATTGCTCGACACAGCACCCGACCGAGGTGCAGCACATCGTTGCTCGTGCGATGGCATTGCCTGACGCCAAAGTGCGCGTTGAGTGCCGTCGCATGGGCGGCGGCTTCGGCGGCAAAGAGTCACAACCTGCTTTATTTGCGTCTTTATGCGCAATTGCAGCGGCGCGGCTCGGACGCAGCGTGAAAATGCGTCTTGACCGCGATGACGACATGATCATCACCGGAAAACGGCATCCGTTTCAGTTTGAGTACGACATTGGCTTTGATGACGACGGGCGCATTCTCGGCGCGGATTTGATGCTCGCGTCTGATTGCGGCTATTCAGCCGATTTGTCTGGTCCAGTGAACGCGCGCGCCATCTGTCATGTCGACAACGCGTACTACCTTGAGCATGTGCGCATCCGTAATTTTCCGTGCAAGACGCACAAGGTTTCGAACACTGCGTTTCGTGGCTTTGGCGGACCGCAGGGCATGTTCGTAATTGAGCATGTGATGGACGAGATTGCGCATGCGCTCGGCAAGGATCCGCTCGATGTGCGCACACAAAATTTGTATGGTTTGACCGACCGCAACGAAACGCATTACGGGCAAGCGGTTGACGACAATATCCTGCATGACATCGTGCCCGAGCTTGAGCGTCGTTCCGACTATCGCGCTCGCCGCGCCGCGTTACGGGAACAGAACAAATCGAGTCGCATCATCAAGCGAGGCATCGCACTGACGCCCGTCAAATTTGGCATTTCATTTAACGCCTCGCACCTGAATCAGGCAGGCGCTTTGGTCAATGTTTACTCCGACGGTTCGGTGATCGTCAATCACGGCGGCACCGAGATGGGTCAGGGCTTGTTCACCAAGGTGGCGCAAGTGGTGGCGGAAGAATTGGGCATCGACATCAAGCGCATTCGCGTGTCCACCACCGACACCAGCAAAGTGCCGAACACCAGCGCGACTGCGGCGTCCAGCGGCAGCGACTTGAATGGAATGGCGGCGAAGGACGCGTGCCGGACGTTGCGTTCGAGGCTGGCAGAATTTGCGGGGAAAAAGTGGGATGTAGACGCCGCTGCCATTCGTTTCGTCAATGATGGCATCGAAGCGGGTAGCGGTAGTGAAGTCAGGCGCTGGGGCTTCGCGGATCTGGTTCACGACGCGTGGTTCGCGCGTATTTCGCTCTCTGCGCAGGGCTTCTACAAAACGCCAAAAATTCACTGGAACCGCGACACCTTCAAGGGCCGTCCGTTCTATTACTTTGCTTACGGCGTCGCCTGCGCCCAGGTCGCTATCGATACGCTGACCGGCGAGATGAAGGTGGAGCGCGTCGACATCCTGCACGATGTCGGTAGCTCGCTCAACCCCGCGCTCGACAAAGGCCAGGTCGAAGGCGCGTTCATTCAAGGCATGGGCTGGCTCACCGGCGAAGAGCTGGTGTGGAACGGAAAGGGCGTGCTCACCACGCATGCGCCGAGCACCTACAAAATCCCGACCGCAGCAGATGTTCCCGAAGAATTTAACGTCTGGCTCGTCGAGAATTCCCCGAGTCGCGAAGATACGATTTATCGCAGCAAAGCGGTCGGCGAGCCGCCGCTCATGCTGGCGTTTGCGGTGCATCAGGCGATACGTGATGCCGTGAGTTCGGTGTCTGGCTACAAGGCCAGTGCCCAGATTGCAGCGCCCGCGACTGCCGAGGCGATATTGAATGCGGTAATGAAGGCGAAAGTGGCGTGCTGACACCCGGCGCCCATCTTCTGGATTTGCTGGACCGTTGCGAGCCTGCTGTCTGGGTTTGTGTGGAACGCTCGGCGGGTTCGGTGCCGCGCGAAACGGGCACTACGATGATCGTCACCGCATCGCGCACGGTGGGCACCATCGGCGGCGGTCATCTCGAACTCCGATCCATCGAGGTAGCGCGCGAAATGCTCACGTTGGGCACGGCGACCGCAACTCGCAGGCACTTTCCGCTAGGTCCCGCTCTGGGCCAATGTTGTGGTGGTTCGGTCGATGTGGCGTTCCTGCCGATTGCGGAAGCGCACCGCGATAGTTTGCAGCATCTGCGAACCATTGAAGCCCAGGGCGGCACTTATCAAATCGAGCGGCAGCTCGATACGGGCGACACGTTGAAACTGCCAATTCACTTTGACCCCTGGACGATCTGGGTATTTGGCGCGGGGCATGTCGGTGCGGCGCTGGTAACCGTGCTGTCGACGCTCCCGTGCCGCGTGATTTGGGTCGATTCGCGCGATACAGCCTTCCCGGCGGTGCGCCCTGAAAACGTGCGGGTGATTGAATCCGACGACCCGGCAGCAGAAGTGCGCGACATCCCGGCGGGTACCGACGTGCTGGTACTTACCCATTCGCACGCACTGGATCTCGAAATTTGTCTTGAACTGTTGAAGCGTGATGATCTGGCCTATTGCGGCCTGATTGGCTCGGCGACCAAAGCGGCGATCTTTGGCAAACGCTTCGCGGCGCGGGGATTTTCTGGCATCGAGATTGCTCGTATTACCTGCCCGATTGGTCTGCCAGCGCTCGCCAGCAAGCATCCCGGCGTCATCGCCGTCAGCGTCGCAGCCGATCTCGGAGAAAAGCGCGAAAAATCAAAACATCGCAGAACGACCGCACAAGCCGCACACAACAATGTCACGTAGTCACGAAACTGAGGGGAACACAGGTGAGTGAAACCACGCCACTTCGGCTTGAGGTTAGACATGTCAGCAAGCGATACCCGGGCGTCGTCGCCAATGACGATGTGAGTCTGCTGGTCGCACCCGGAGAAATTCACGCAGTGCTGGGTGAGAACGGCGCGGGCAAATCGACGCTGATGAAAATTATCTACGGCGCGGTGAAGCCGGACAGCGGGGAGGTTTGGTTCAACGGCAAAGCAACGCACCTTCGCAATCCGCAGGAGGCGCGTGCGCTGGGCATCAGCATGGTGTTCCAGCACTTCTCGTTGTTCGAAACGGTGACTGTCGCCGAGAATATCTGGCTTGGTCTCGACAAGAGTTTTACGCTGGATGCAGTGCGGCAGAAGGCTGCGCTGAAGGCTAAAGAATACGGGCTCGACGTTGAAGTAGATCGGCCGGTGCATTCGCTCTCTGTGGGCGAGCGGCAGCGCGTTGAGATCGTGCGCGCGCTGCTCACTGAGCCCAAAGTTTTGATTCTTGATGAGCCGACTTCGGTGCTGACGCCGCAGGCGGTACGTGTGTTGTTTGTCACGCTGCGCAAGCTCGCCGCCACCGGCTGCAGCATTCTCTATATCAGCCACAAGCTTGATGAAATTCGCGAGCTTTGCACCAATTGCACGGTGTTGCGCGGCGGTAAAGTCACGGGCCATGTTGATCCGCGTAACGAAAGCAATGCGTCGTTGTCGCGCTTGATGATTGGTGCAGAGCCGCCCAAGCTTCAGTATCGCGAGGTCAACACCGGTGCCGTTGGCATGACCGTTCATGGTCTGTCGATTGAAGCGGAGGACCCGTTTGGTGTGACGCTCGACAATATCGCGTTCGAGGTTCGTGCGGGTGAAATTGTTGGCGTAGCGGGTGTTTCCGGTAACGGGCAGCAGGAGTTGTTGGCCGCACTGTCTGGTGAAAGCGTTCGTGCACCGCGCGGCAGTATCAAACTATTTGGCAACGACATCGCGCGACGCAATCCTCGCGTTCGCCGTGCCGGCGGTTTGCATTTCGTACCGGAAGAACGATTGGGACGTGGCGCGGTGCCGACGATGTCGCTGGCGGCGAACACCTTGCTGTCGCGAGCGGCTGATGTGGTCGGAAAAGGCGCGCTCAGATGGGTTTCGCCCAAAGCGACAGCCAGTCTTGCAAGCGTAATCATCAAAGATTTCAACGTCAAAGCCAGTGGCCCCGACGCGGCTGCCAAAAGCCTGTCTGGCGGCAATTTGCAAAAATTTATTGTGGGTCGCGAGATCGGCGCCAAGCCGAATGTGCTGATCGTGGCGCAGCCGACCTGGGGCGTGGACGTCGGCGCAGCGGCGCAAATTCGCGGCGCGTTGCTCAAGTTGCGGGATGAAGGTTGCGCGCTGCTTGTGGTCAGTGAAGAACTGGACGAGTTGTTCGAGATTTGTGATCGTATGCATGTGATCGCCAAGGGACGGCTATCGCCTTCTGTCAAGACGAGCGAAGCAACCGTCGAGAAGATTGGCGAATGGATGAGCGGGCTTTGGCAAACACCCGGTGTGATAGCAGCGGGAGCACAACATGCTTAAGCTCGAAGCAAGGCCACAAGCCTCAAAATTCTGGGGAATCGGTTCGCCGCTGCTCGCGCTCGTACTCACCGTCATCATCGGCATCGCGATTTTCATGCTGATGGGCAAAGACCCGGTCAAGGGTCTGCTGGTGTTTTTCTGGGAGCCGATCAAATCGGGCTATGCGTTGTCCGAGTTGGCGGTGAAAGCAACACCGCTTGCCATCATTGCGCTGGGACTGGCGGTTTGCTTCCGCTCCAACGTGTGGAACATCGGTGCCGAGGGGCAGTTCGTGCTCGGAGCGATCACGGCGGGCGGTGTTGCGCTCCTTGCCGACAAGACCACCGGTCCGTGGATCATCCCGGTGATTTTGCTGGCGGGCGTGCTTGGCGGGATGTTCTGGGCAGCGATTGCCGCGCTGCTGCGCGACCGCTTCAACGCTAACGAAATTCTGGTCACGCTGATGCTGGTTTACGTGGCCGATCTGGTGCTTTCGTATCTCGTTTATGGCCCGTGGAAAGACCCGAATGGCTTTAACTTCCCGCAAACAAAAACCTTCGAGAAAGTCACGCAAATCCCCAGGTTGTTTGCCGGAACGCGGATCAACATCGGCTTGCTGATCGCGCTCTTTGGCGTAGCGGGGATGTGGATTTATATGTTCCGCACCTACGGTGGATTTCAACTGCAAGTGGGTGGCCTCGCTCCGGCCGCGGCGCGGTACGCTGGCTTTTCGTCACGCCGTGCGCTGTGGACGGCGCTGCTGGTTTCAGGCGGTGCGGCGGGCCTCGCTGGCGCGCTGGAGGTCGCCGGGCCGATTGGGCAGCTCACTCCTTACGTGCCTGCGGGCTATGGCTTCGCGGCCATCATCGTCGCTTTCGTCGGGCGCTTGAATCCCATCGGGATCGTGTTTTCAGCGATCCTCATGAGCATGTTCTACATCGGCGGCGAGCTGGCGCAGTCGCGGCTTGGGTTGCCGAAATCGTTGACCGGTGTGTTTCAGGGTTTGCTGCTGTTTACCCTGCTCGCCTGCGACACGTTGATCGCTTATCGAGTCGTGTGGAAGTCAAAGAACGTCAAGTCAGGGGTCAAATAAATGGAACAGTACGCATTACTGATCGCTGCGACGCTAAACGCCGGAACGGTGCTTGCCATCGCTGCGCTGGGCCTGTTGATCAACGAGCGCGCTGGCATCGTCAACCTTGGTGCGGAGGGCATGATGCTCTGCGCCGCTATCGCCGGATTCGCTGCAGCTGTACATACCGGAAATGACTGGATCGGCTTCGGTGCGGGCATGCTGGCAGGCGCTTTGCTAGCCGCAATGTTCGGCTATCTGGTGATCTGGCTGAATACCAATCAGTACGCCACCGGTTTGGCGCTCACGCTGTTCGGTGCGGGCTTTTCGGCGTTCGTTGGTGTGAAATACGTGCAGGAAAAACTCCCTGACCGCGCAAGTTTTTCGATCCCTGGTCTGAGTGACATCCCGTTTTTGGGTACGGCATTGTTCAAGCAGCACCCGATGGTCTATTTCGCGGTGGCATTAACTGTTTTCATCATCTGGTTCCTGTTCAAAACCCGCTCCGGCCTGGTGTTGCGTTCGATCGGCGAATCGCCCGAGGCGGCACATTCGCTGGGCTACCCGGTACGGCTTGTCCGGCTGGCTGCGGTGGTTGTCGGCGGCATGTTGTGCGGTCTGGCGGGTGCCTATCTCTCGATTATCTATACGCCGTTGTGGGTCGAGGGCATGGTGTCGGGCAAGGGCTGGATCGCGTTGGCGTTGACCACGTTTGCGACATGGCGACCGCTTCGCGTGCTGTTCGGCGCGTATCTGTTTGGCGGCGTCACCATGTTGCAGTTTCACTTGCAGGGGCAAGGCGTGGAGATTCCGAGCCAGTTCCTGTCGATGACGCCCTACATTGCCACAATCGTCGTGCTGGCGCTGATCTCGCGGAATCCGGCACTCATTCGCATTAACATGCCAGCTTCGATCGGGAAGCCGTTCTATCCTGGCGCGTAGCACGAATCCTGCTTACAATTTTTACTAACCTTAACCTTCAATCACATAGGGGATCTGGAATGAACACGAAACGCACCCTGCTCGCAGCAGGCATCAGCGCGGCGCTTTTGGCCGCATTAGCCGGTTGCGGCAAAAAGGAAGAGCCGAAAGCGGCGGCGCCTGCCGCAGCGCCAGCCGCTGCCGCTCCAGCGAAAGTCGAGCCGCTCAAAATCGCCTTTGCTTACGTCGGCCCTGTGGGCGATGGTGGCTGGACGTTTGCGCATGACAATGCGCGCAAAGCCGTCGAAAAAGAATTCGGCGCCAAAGTAGTCACCAGCTTCGTTGAAAAAGTACCAGAGAGCGCCGACGCGGAGCGCGTATTCCGTGATCTTGCGGGTCAAGGCAACAAACTCATCTTTGGCACCACATTCGGGTACATGGAGCCAATGTTGAAAGTCGCGCCTGACTTTAAGGACATCAAGTTCGAGCACGCGACGGGCTACAAAACCGCCGCAAACATGAGCACCTACGACAGCCGCACTTACGAAGGCGCGTACATGGCTGGTGTAATTGCTGGCAAGATGACCAAGTCCAACACGCTCGGCGTGGTCGGCTCGATCCCGATTCCCGAGGTGATTCGCAACATCAACAGTTTCACGATGGGTGCACAAAGCGTGAACCCGAAGATCAAGACCAAAGTGGTCTGGGTCAACGAGTGGTTCAACCCGCCGAAAGAGACCGAAGCCGCCACTGCGCTCATCAACGGCGGTGCCGACGTGCTGATGCAGAACACCGATTCTGCCGCCGTTCTGAAAACAGCACAGGAAAAAGGCAAGCGCGCATTCGGCTGGGACAGCGACATGACGGCCTACGGCCCGAAAGCTCACCTGGGCTCGGCCATCATCAACTGGGCACCTTACTACATCAAGGCAACCAAAGAGACGCTCGATGGCAAGTGGGCGACTGGTTCGTCATGGTGGGGCGTGAAAGAAGGCGCTATCGACATGGTTTCGATGGCTGATGACATTCCCGCGGATATCAAAGCGAAGATCGAAGAGATCAAAACGGGACTCAAAGCTGGCACGTTCCATCCGTGGACCGGCCCGATTGTCGATCAGGCGGGCAAAGAGCTCATCGCCAAGGGCGTAACGGCTGACGACAAATTCCTGAGCGGCGTTAACTTCTACGTCAAAGGCGTGGAAGGCAAAGTGCCGGGCGGCAAATAAGCCGTAGCAGTTCTCTCGAAGAACGAGCCGCCGCGTGAAAACTGCGGCGGTTTTTTTATGGCTTTTCTTCCCCGCGATGCGCCTTTAAGCGCCTTGTCATGTTGAGCGAAGCGAAACATCAGGTAACTTAACGAGTCAGCGTAAACAAGCGCAACGCTTTGCAAACTGATCCTTCGCGGCGCTCAGCGATGGCAAGATGGCTGACGTTCGCGTGCTCGATATTCTGCAGATTGAGGCCGGTGCTTTCTACATCATGGATCGCGGCTATCTGGACTTCGCTCGTCTCTTTGCGATGCATCAGCACGGCGCGTTCTTCGTGACTCGCGCCAAGTCGAATACCAACGCCCGACGCGTCTATTCCGCTACCGTCGATAAAGCCACGGGCGTGATGTGTGATCAGCGGGTGTTGCTCAATGGATACCAGAGCACCCGTGACTACCCTGACATGCTTCGCCGCGTGCGCTTCAAAGACCCAGAGACGGGTAAGACGCTGGTGTTTTTGACCAACAACATGATCCTGCTCGCGCACGTGATCGCCGCGCTCTACAAAAACCGTTGGCAGGTCGAACTGTTCCTCAAGTGGATCAAGCAGCATCTGCGAATCAAGAAATTCCTGGGCAACAGCGAGAACGCCGTGCGCACGCAGATCTGGTGTGCCATCGCGACCTACGTGCTCATCGCTATCGTTAAAACGCAGCTTCAACTCGATGCCTCGCTCTACACTTGTCTACAGATTTTGTCGGTCTCGGTCTTTGAGAAAACCTCGATTACATGCGCCTTTCAGCCCGATGGCTACAAAACCCCAGAACCACGCGATCCTAAACAATTGATTTTGCTGTAGTTTTCAGCGGACAGTAGTGATTTCCGACATAAAAAAACGGCTCCCGAAGGAGCCGTTTCTACTGGATAACGAACTAACCGATTAGGGCTTTTTCGCTTCTGCTGGTGCAGCGGCTGCCGGAGCAGCGGCTGCCGGAGCAGCAGCTTGAGCCGGGCCACCAACGATTTGCACGGTGTCCCACTTGCCGCCTTTGACGACAAACACGGTTACCGCGCCATCCTTAATGTCGCCTTTGTCATCAAACGCGATCTTGCCAGTCACGCCGTCCATCGACGTCGCTTTGACAGCGTCGATGATTTTGGCTGGATCTGGACCAACCTTGGCAACAGCAGCGATCAGAACGTTTGTAGCGTCGTAAACGAAGGGAGCGTAGACCTGCACGTCCGCGTTGAACTTGGCTTTGAACTTGTCATAGAAAGCCGGGCCCTGTGGCATTTTCTCTTTCGGCAAACCGGCTGTCGTGGCGTAAGCACCTTCAGCAGCATCGCCGCCAAGCTTGATCAGCTCAGCAGATTGCGCGCCGTCGCCAGAAATGAACTTGGCCTTGATGCCAAGCGCCTTCATCTGCTTGAGCATTGGGCCCGCTTGTGCGTCCATACCGCCAAACATGATGACGTCAGGGTTCTTGGCTTTAACTTTAGTCAGAACGCCTTTGAAGTCTTGCTCTTTCTCGTTTGCGAGGGCTTCGCGGATGACGATTGCGCCGCCGGCGGCTTTAACTGCTTTTTCGGTTTCATCGGCCAGACCAACGCCGTACGCCGTCTTGTCGTCGATGATTGCGATTTTCTTGCCGCCCATGCCTTTAACTGCATAGTTACCGATCGCGGTGCCTTGAGCGATGTCGTTAGCCACCATGCGGAACGCGCCCTTGAAGCCCTGCTGCGTGTACTTCGGATTGGTTGCCGAAGGCGAAATTTGCACAACACCTGCCGTGTTGTAGATTGCCGATGCTGGAATCGTGGTGCCCGAGTTCAGGTGACCAATCACGCCAACGACTTTAGCGTCCATCAGCTTTTGTGCAACTTGCGTGGCTTGTTTGCCGTCAGCAGCGTCGTCTTCAGCCAGAAGTTCAAACTTGATCTTCTTGCCGTCGAACATCACGCCTTTAGCGTTAGCTTCTTCAACGGCCAGACGCGCGCCGTTTTCGTTGTCTTTGCCCAGATGAGCGATCTGGCCAGAAGTTGGGCCAACGTGCCCAATCTTGACAACCATTTCGGTGGCTGCAGCAGGAGCGGCTGCGGCAGCTGCTGCTGCTTTTGGCTCTTCTTTTTTGCCGCAAGCGGCCAGTCCGGCAGCGACTGCAACTGCAACGGCTGCTAACGCGAATTTGTTCGTATGTTTCATGTGGTGGAATCCTCCGATAGAAAAACCCATGAATTATGCTTGTAGCGGTCGATACTGTCAACGCGGAAATCCCCAATGGGCGCTGTTTTCCGGCGTTTGACCGGGTCCTATGGGGCGAGAAACGCACGGACGGGTACTCCGAGAATTCTCTTTAAGGGCTACGATCTCGCAAGTTCGGCATGAGGCGACGGCAAAGTACCCCCTATAAATGTGCAGCGCAGCGTGAGCCCGGAAACACGCGCCCTGAAAATGAAGTTTTAACGAAGGCCTGATGCGTACTTTTATTTTTGATATGGACGGCACGCTTGCCGACACCATGCCCACCCACCAGCTGGCCTGGGACAAGTTGTTGCCAGAACTGGGCATTGTGGTGGACCG
>JBBRVM010000024.1:0-15443 GCA_038246865.1 Burkholderiales bacterium | reverse complement strand
TGATGTTTATTCCGGCGGGATCTGAATATCCGCACCAGATCATCAACACCTCAGATGCGCCGTTGAAATACCTCTCTGCGAGCACTCAGGCCGCGACGGAGATTTGCGAATATCCTGATTCGGAAAAATACGGCGTGTT
Organism: Burkholderiales bacterium; assembly: GCA_038246865.1. GTDB lineage: Bacteria > Pseudomonadota > Gammaproteobacteria > Burkholderiales > Casimicrobiaceae > Casimicrobium. Next base: position 15,304 of record JBBRVM010000024.1, on the reverse strand, counting down.
CACCGACCACAAGCCGGAAACGCTGATGCAGGGCCGCCGTTTGCATCGCGTGAAAGATCACCTGGACTATTGGGATGGTGAGGCGTAAGTAGCGCTAAGGGCTGACCGGAGGCGTAAACGCTGACGAAGCGGCCTGGTCGCTGTCCTACGTCGTCTCGTCCCGATGGACGATGCTGCGCATCTTGGGGAATCGACACGATTGAGTCAAATGAATTGTTGGCGAAACCCATGCTCCGCACCTTGACCGATTGCTCCCGCCTGATGCTCGAATCGCCGTGGCTGATGCTGCTCGGGTTTGTTGTTGTGGTCGTGCCGGGCGGGCTCTTCCTGATGCCAGTGCTTGTGTCCAGACTTCGGAGCGCGAAAACCGCGATGTCTGCGCACCGCGCTTTCCTCATTGAGCCGGTTACGGCGAATCCAGCCTGTCGACTGCGCGGCAAGATAGACAAATCGACCTTCATACCCTTCGTTCCATCGGTCGGAAAATTCCGTTGAGTGGGCAGTCAACGAGTTGGCCCGAAGTCGGTGCTGCAACGAGAGGTGCCGCGTACTTTCAGAGCGACATTTCCCGTACCGACGAAGCAGCTATGGGCCCGCCATCGCGACTGATGCCAGATTTGGACGGGCCTGTGTTCGAGCATGTGCCGCTCAAATTCTTTCTGGTTGAAGACAACGTCATCATCCGCGAAAACCTCACCGACACCTTGCATGAAATGGTGGGTGCCGAAGCCGTAGGAATTTCAGAGGCTCAAGGGCGCCTCTAAAAATTCGTTTGTGGGGCGCATTGTGTCGTCGCGCGGTGCTCGCAAAGCTCATGTACCAGAGCGTACACTCCGGTTGCTGCGCTCCGGGCTCCTAACACTGCATCCCCAAAAATGAATTTTTAGAGGTGCCCTCAAAGCGATGCCACTCAGTGGTTGTGCGATCCATCGCACGAGCGGGATGTGGCCGTCATCGACATATCCCTGAAGCAAGGCAATGGCGTCAACGTCGTCGCCGCGCTGCAACCTCACAACCGCCAGCAAAAGATCATTGTGCTGTCGAATTACGCATCACCAGAAATTCGCAGAGAGTGCCTGCGACTCGGTGCCGACGCGGTGTTCGACAAGTCGACGGAACGGGACAATTTGATTGTTTTTTGCTCCAGGGTTCAGACGCACTGACCGCCAGACGCAGTCAGAGAAATCGCGCCAGTGCAGGTGTCGATCTCCGGCGCTTGTCAAATCGCTGGTGTTCGTTGGTTAACCCGTGCCAGACCTCACTCCAGCTTGATCCCGGTCTCCTTGGCCAACTGCGCCCATTTCGCCGTGTCGTTGCGCAGAAATTCTGCAAATTGCGCGGGCACCATTGGGCGCGGTTCCGCGCCCTGCGCCATCAGACGTTCGCGGATTTCCGGGATAGCCAAAGCCTTGGCGAATTCGGCGTTAAGCTTGGAGACGATGTCGGCTGGCGTGCTGGCCGATGCGAGCAAACCCTGCCATGAACCGGTGACGAATCCGGGGTAGCCGGACTCGGCGACGGTCGGCACGTCGGGTAGCGTCGGCCAGCGCTTTTCGCTCGACACGGCGAGGACGCGCAGCTGATTACTCTTGACCATCGGCAGGGTGGCGAGCATGCCGTTGAACATCACTTGCGCGTGACCGGCGACAACGTCCGTCAACGCCTGTGCGCCGCCTTTGTACGGAACGAATACCCATTCGACGCCCGCGCGTTTGGCAAACAAAGCGCCTGCAAGATGTGGCGCGCTGCCTGCGCCGACCGTGGCAGCACTGAATCCGCCTGCCTTGGCTTTGGACGCGGTGACGAGTTCCGCCAGGGTCTTCGCGGGCAACGCCGGATTTACGACAGCGAGGTGCGGTGAGTACGCGATCATCGTGATCGGCGCAAAATCTTTCACGGGGTCGAACGGCAGTTTGGCGCCGAGCGCAGGAGCGCTGGTGATGCCACCGATGTCGGTGAGGAGCAGCGTCGTGCCGTCGGGCGCGGATTTGGCCACCAGATCGCTCCCCAGTACGCCGTTGGCACCCGGTTTGTTGTCGACAACGACGGTTGCGCCAAGCGATTCGCCCACTTTGTTCGACAGCGCCCGCGCGAGGATGTCGGACGTGCCGCCCGGTGCGTAGGGCACGATGATTCGGATGGTTTTGCCGGTGAAGGTTTGGGCCGAAACTGCGCCCAGCGACAGCGCCGTCGCGGCAACCGTTGCGATAGATTGAATGAGTAAACGCATAAGTCCTCCTGTGGATAAGCGGATGTTACACGTCGTACGTCTAATGAATTTGATCCGGACAGTAGTCCGGCTCTGGCAGGCAACGAACCACTGAGTGCGCACGAGCAATTTGTTGCGCCTGAGAACGTAATCTGGAGCGGTGGTTGGGAGAACATCCGGATTTGGGCGCGATGGCCCGCGACCCAATATGCGCTGATTAAGCCACGCGAATCACGGCCACCTCAACCTTGGGGGCCGAACCCCAAGGCGGGCCATTGCAGCCCGCCGTTTCTTGCTAGCGCTGAATTACGCCGCTTTCTTGGCCAGGCCTTCAGCCACCAGCGTTTCCTGCACCTTCGGACGCGCGGCCATGCGAGCCATAAACGCGCCGACATTTTTGAATTGCGAGAGATCAAGCCCGACGTAGCCAGCCCAGCTCGTGACCGTAAACAGGTACGCATCAGCCACGCTAAATGTATCGCCCATCGTGTAGTCCTTTCCGGTCAGCCATTTATCGACCAGCGCATACTTTGTGGTCAAGCCTTCCTTCGAAATGACTTTGTATTCTTCTGGCGTGGTCGGACGAAACAGCGGGCCGTAGCTTTTGTGCAGCTCGCTCGTAATGAAGTTGAGCCACTCTTGCAGACGATAGCGCGGCAGCGTACCGTTGGCGGGCGCAAGATTCATGGCCGGCACCTGATCGGCGATGTATTGCACGATGGCCGGACCTTCGGTCAGACGCTCGCCACTGTCCAGCTCCAGCACGGGCACCGAGCCTTTGTCGTTGATTGTGTAGAAGTCGGTGCCGTCCTCGAGGGCGTGCGTTTTGGTGCTGGCGCGAACCAGATCAAACGGTAGGCCAGATTCGCGCAGAACGATGTGCGGTGCCATCGAACAGGCACCATTGCTGTAATAGAGCTTCATAGTCGGGTCTTTGATGAATAGTCGAAACCGGATTTTCCACTATCTCCGACTCATACTACCGAACGCTGTGGTGGCGTCGGTGCCGCTTGCGATTCGATCAAAAACTGAACCGCTTGCGCAGGCTGCTTGGGCTCGCCATCCTTGCGCCATGCGTCGTACCTGGCCTTGGCTTCTGCGCCGTAGCGTTTGTAGATGAAGTAACCCACCGCTGCGAGCACGCCAACGACAAAGAGTAATTTGGCAACGCGGGCCCACGCCACGATCACGTTGATGCCCATGCCGAACGCGACCCATTTCACCCACCAGTGGCCGGGCGACAGCATCCAGTTGATGAACAGGCACAGGCCGACGACGAAAATGAAGTTGAGCGGCGCGGTGATGGCGCGGGTCAGTGTTGAGACTGGGCTGGTGATGAAGCGAAGCGGATTCATGATTTCGGTCCCCCAAGAAGGCTGCAACATTGCAGTGAGATGAATTCTGCTGATCGGCGAGCCCTTGTGTAGCGGCGTGCGATGAATGGGCCAACTGCGTCGCCAGTTGCAGCGCAGTTTCGTGAACGGCGGCGAGTCTTTTCGAAAACCACTACATTGCTGACGATGGAACTTGAATCTCGCTACTTCGACACCGCACCGGGCATCCGTTTGCATGCCAAAGTCTGTGGGCCAGCCGATGCGCCCACACTCCTTTTCGTGCATGGCTTCCCGGAGTTCTGGTTTACGTGGCGGCGGCAATTGGCGGAGTTTTCGCGCGGCTTTCGCTGCGTCGCGATTGATCTGCGCGGATTCAATTTGTCGTCGCAACCGCTGGAAGTTGAAGCTTACAAAGCGAAACTTTTGATCAACGATTTGCGCGCGGTGATTGAGGCGCTGGGCACCGACACGGGCGCGACTGCGCAGGTGCACGCCGTGATTGCTCACGACTGGGGCGGCGCGGTGGCGTGGGGGCTGGCAGCGCAGCATCCGCAATTGATGAAGAAGTTTGCCGTGCTCAATTCGCCACACACGGTGACCTTCGCCGAAGCGCTGGCGACCGACCCGGAGCAGGCGGAGGCGAGTCAGTACATGAACTGGCTGCGCAAGCCCGGTTGCGAGGCGGCGCTGGCAGCCGATGACTTCAAGCGGTTGTTCGCCATGCTCGATGCGATGCCCGAGGCCGAGCGTGCCGAATATCGCGCCAACTGGCAGCGTGGGCTTACCGGCGGCTGCAACTACTACCGGGTGTCGCCCTTGTATCCCGACACGCCAGAAACGCCCGGAAGGGCGCTTGCCTTAGCCGCGGCCCTGAAGCCGGAGCAGTTCAAGGTGACCGTGCCGACGCAGATCATCTGGGGCACAGGGGACAAAGCGCTGCGACCGATTTTGCTCGACGGGCTTGACGCGTTCGTACCGGACCTTCGTGTGCACAAAATCGAAGGGGCGGGGCATTGGGTGGCGCGAGAACATGCCAACGAGGTGAATGCTGTTTTGCGGCAATTTTTTGCCGAGTAGTTTGATATGGCTTTTCGCTGTAAGCTCGCCTTTATTGGGGCTATATGTGCTTTTTGTCAAAAGTCGGCTTCTCGCCAAATGTTCGCCTAGCCCAGATGCAGAGGCGCTTTAACGATAAAGTTGTCCTGATAATTTAACCTTTCATTGATCGAATTAAACTCTTGCCCATGAAAACCACCATCGCCCTCACGTCTCTCCCCACCTGGATCGGCCTTGAGGTGGCGGTGTCGGACTGGGTCACGATCACGCAGGAACGCATCAACCTGTTCGCCGAAGCGACCGGCGATCACCAGTGGATTCACGTCGATCCCGAGCGCGCAGCGATTGAGTCGCCGTTCGGCACAACCGTAGCGCACGGCTTTTTGACGCTGTCGCTGGTGCCTTTGCTGAAAGCCGAATGCATCGAATTCAGCGGCGTGAAAATGGGCGTGAACTACGGGACAAACCGGGTGCGATTCATGGCCCCGGTGAAAGTGAATTCGCGGATTCGTGGGCGCTTCAAACTGATGTCGGTGGAGCAGATCAAGGGCGGCGCGCAAATGGTGTGGCAATGCACGCTGGAGCTCGAAGGGCTCGAAAAACCGGCGTGTATCGCCGAGTTGGTGTCGCGTGCTTACGGCTAGCGCTTCAGCTTAGCGCACAACCCCTCTGTCGGCTGCGCCGACATCTCCCCTACTCCGAAGGGGAGACTTACGGGGTAGCCCTCTGCATGATGAACACATTTTACAAAGCCTCCCCTGCGCAGTAGGGGAGGTGCCCCGGAGGGGCGGAGGGGTAGCCAGCGCTACGCAGAAATCCTTGTCAAATCATCCTCCGTCAACCATCGCCACTGGCCCTCCGCCAGGTTCGCATCCAGCTGCAACCCACCGATCTGCGCGCGGTGCAGTGCCTCCACACGATTGCCGACCGCTGCCAGCATGCGCTTAACCTGGTGATATTTTCCCTCGGTCAGGGTGAGATGGATGAGCGTCTCATTGACGCGCTCGCAGGCGACCGCAGCGACGGCCTCTGGGTCATCGTTAAGTACGACGCCCGTTAGCAAAGCGCTGATGGCCGCATCGTCTACGGCATGCTTCGTCGTCACCACATAGCGCTTCGGCACATAATATTTCGGCGAGGCCATTCGATGAATGAATTGCCCGTCGTCGGAGAGCAGCAGCAGGCCGGTCGTATCCTGATCAAGGCGACCCACCGCCTGCACACCATTCACCGATGACTTTGTCGGGCGCGTGGTCAGCGGCGTGGGCAGCAGGCTGTAGACGCTGGGCCAATGTTTGGGTACCTGCGAACACTCATAGCCAGCGGGCTTGTTCAGCATCAGGTACGCACGCCCGGCGTAAGTCCACGCGTCGCCGTTCACCGAGAATTGCAACCCCTGCTCCGCGAATACCTCGTCCTTGCGCCGAACTACCACGCCGTCAATGGCAACGCCACCGCGCTCAATCAGCGCCAGACATTCGCGCCGCGTGCCGAAGCCCTGACCAAAGAGAATTTGTTGCAGTGTCACCGTTGGCGCTGCGCTTCGTGCGGATGACGCAACCGTGCCCTCACTTCGGTGCCATCCGGATCGCCCCATCCAGCCGGATCACCTCACCGTTCAACATGACGTTCTCAAAAATATGCATCGCCAGCGACGCATATTCCGGAGGACGACCGAGACGCGGCGGGAACGGCACCATGGCGCCCAGGCTGTTCTGCACTTCAGGCGGTAAGCTGTCCATCATCGGCGTCTCGAATATGCCCGGTGCAATCGTCATCACCCGAATGCCGTAGCGCGCCAGCTCACGCGCAATCGGCAGCGTCATGCCCACTACACCCGCTTTGGACGCACCGTACGCGGCTTGGCCAATCTGCCCGTCAAACGCAGCAACGGAGGCCGTATTGATCATCACGCCGCGCTCACCGTCGGCCATCGCAGGCAACACCTGCATCGCAGCGGCAACCTGATTGATCAGGTTGTAGGTGCCGATCAAATTGATCTGTACCGTCCAGATAAATTTTTTCAACCCGCTCGCGCCTTCTCGACCCACGACTTTCTCGCCAGTCGCAACGCCCGCGCAATTGACCAGCCCGCGCAGTTCACCCAGCGCGGTGGCCGCAGCAACCACGGCTTTGGCGTCGTCCTCGCTTGTCACATCACATTTCACAAAAATGCCACCCAGCTCTTTCGCCAGCGCCTCGCCGTCGCGAATGTCCGCGAGCACTACTTTTGCTCCCTTCGTCGCCGCGGCACGCGCGGTCGCCGCGCCAAGGCCGGATGCGCCGCCGGTGATGATGATGACCTTGTTCTTGAGTTCCATCTATGGTTTTCTTTCCTGATGTTTCGACAATGGTAATCCTATGTGCGAGGCACTACGCTGCCAAAATCTTATCGTTCTGGCTAACGTGCGGACACGAGCGCAGCACATTGGCGCTTGATGTGACCGTCCAAAGCATCGCATTTTGTGCCGATTAATTTTGGATAGTCAGTATTAATGATTTGCAGTATTGCAGTTTTTCTGCAAAAATTAGCAGATGAGCACAACCATCACCCTCACAGATCGCGGCGTCATCACCTTGCCAGCCGCCCTGCGGCGCGCAGCAGGGCTTAAGGCGAACGATCAGCTCGTCGCAGAGGCGACGGCCGATGGCGGAATTTTGCTGCGCCCGGCGATAACTCTGCCCATTGAGGCATACAGCGACCAGCGCATCGCTGACTTCGACGCAGCGGAAGCCGAGCTTGGTGAATTCCTGGTCAACCGAGCCAAAGGCAGCGCAAGCAAAGCTCCCGGCAAAACTCGCAAGTAGTTGCCGTTCTGAGCATGCGTATTTTTCTGGACGCAAACATACTATTTTCCGCCGCGCGCAATGACGGACCCATGCGCCAACTCTTGCGTGAATTGCAAGCGAAGGCGCACGCATTAGTCGCAAGCGCTGCGGTCGTATTCGAAGCACGACGCAATCTGGAGGCGAAATCGAGTGTTGCAGCCGTTAACTTTCTTGATCAACTTGTCGCCGAAATTGATGTCGCACCTTACGCTCCGGGATCAGTGGCTGCGGCCTTAACAGATTGGCTTCCCGACAAGGATCAGCATGTACTCGCAGCAGCGATCAGACAACATTGCGAGATACTTGTCACCGGCGATAAGGCGCACTTCGGCAGCGGTTACGGCAAGAAGTTTGCCCACGTGCTCATCGTCTCGCCGCGAATGGCAGCTGACATACTGCTTAACGCGCACTCTGCAACCTAGCGTTTCAACCTACACGGAACCCTCATGGCCCATCCCTACCTCGTAGCCAGAACAACAGACACCAACACCGACGTCACCCTGTTGCCCAAACTAGCCAACCGCCACGGCCTGATCACAGGCGCAACCGGCACTGGCAAGACGGTGAGTCTGCAAGTGTTGGCAGAGGGCTTTTCGCGCATCGGTGTGCCGGTGTTTATGGCGGATGTGAAGGGCGACCTGACCGGGCTGTCGCAGATTGGCGGCGGCAATCAGCGGGTGACGGATCGCGTCGCGATGCTGAAACTTACGAGCTTCAGCAACGACCAATTTCCGGTCACCTGCTGGGATGTGTTCGGTGAGCAGGGACATCCGTTGCGCGCGACGATTGCGGAGATGGGGCCGCTGTTGCTGTCGCGTATTCTGAATTTAAACGATACGCAAAGCGGCGTGCTGACCGCAGCATTCAAGATCGCGGATGACAAAGGTTTGTTGTTGCTCGACTTGAAAGATTTGCGCGCGATGCTGGTTCACGCGGGCGAGAACGCCAGGGAGTATCAGCTCGCGTACGGCAATATTTCGGGTGCCAGTATCGGAGCGATTCAGCGCGGCATTTTGACGCTGGAATCTCAGGGTGGCGAGAAGTTTTTTGGTGAGCCTGCGCTCAATCTGGAAGACCTGATGCAGACGGTCGATGGCAAAGGCGTCGTCAACATTCTGGCGGCGGACAAGTTGCTCAATAATCCGCGCATTTACGCGACGTTTTTGCTGTGGTTGCTGTCGGAATTGTTTGAATCGTTACCGGAAATCGGTGACCCCGAGCAACCGAAACTGGTGTTCTTTTTTGATGAAGCGCATCTGCTGTTCAATGAAGCGCCGCCCGAGTTGCGCTCACGCATTGAGCAAGTGGTGCGGCTCGTGCGCTCGAAAGGCGTGGGTGTTTATTTCGTCACGCAGAATCCACTCGACATCCCGGACGTCGTGCTCGGTCAACTCGGCAATCGCGTTCAGCATGCGCTGCGCGCCTATACGCCACGCGACGCTGAAGCGGTACGGACGGCTGCGTCTACATTTCGTCCCAACCCAAAAATCAATACCGAGCAGGCGATCACGGAGCTTGCGACTGGCGAGGCTTTGATTTCGTTTCTCGATGAAAAGGGACGACCGAACCCGGTGGAGCGCTGTTGGGTGATTCCGCCTTCGTCACGCATCGGCCCGGTCACACCAGCCGAGCGCGCAGTGCTGATCAAGACGTCATTGGTCGCAGGTATTTACGACACCACGGCTGACCGTGAAAGCGCCTATGAAAAACTCACGGGCCGCGTGGCGGTACGGATGGAAACCGCAGACAAAGTGGCGACGTCAGACGCTGCCGCCGCCACGCCCGAAGCAAAGGACGAACCCGGTTTCTTCAGCAAAATTGGTGGCATGATTGGCGACGTGATGGAGACCAAGAACACGCCGCGCAGTCGGCAAACAGTGGGTGAAGCCGCGATGAAATCCGCCGCGCGCGCGGTCGGCTCAGAAGTGGGTCGCCGCGTGATTCGTGGCGTGTTGGGGTCTATCTTTGGCGGGAAACGTTAGGTCACACAAAGTCTTTGTGCCATGTGGGAGCGGCTGTAGCCGCGAATGGCGGTGCCGCAAACCATTCGCGGCTAAAGCCGCTCTCACAACAGCCTTACTGCAACCCGCAAAACACCACGCCCTCATCGGTCCAGCCCAACCGATTCACCATGTCCTGATGCTGCGTGAGGCTAGTGCTGAAACGGTGATTCCCGTCATCCATATAGCGCGGCGCGCCTTTAAACGCGCGATAAATCGGCACCGTGTCTGACGGGCACACGCCTGCTGCCGATTTTGGGATCGCGTAGCCTTCGACGCTTTCCAAAATCGGCTTCGCATCGAGCGCAGCGTTGGTTGGATTGAGGCCCGCGAGCAAGACTTGCTCTTCCGGCTGCACGGTAAAAAAGTGACTGCCGCGCGCACCTGCTTTGGCGATTTTGGCGAAAAAATGACGCTCCAGCGGTAAGGTGTCGACGTTCGCTGCGCGATACATTTTGATCTCGCGTCCGCTGCGCGCGAAGGCAGCGACGCTGTCGAGCGCGGCTTTGTCTGCGTCGCGCCCGGTGAGGAAGTAGTAGTCGAGCCCGGCGTGGTAGAACTCGGTGAGGGTGACGCCCACCTTTTTACCGACTGGCAAAAGCTCAATGGCTTTTGCAGAACTAAACACAAAACAGGATGCGCTTAACTGGTTAAACGCATACGCGGCCTCTTGTCCTGATTCCGCGAACTGGCTGCGGCTGACGGTCACGCGCAGCGTGCGGCTATCGATGAAGGTGGGGACCACCGTGACGTTGGCGATCACGACGCGAGTCGCTGGCGTGAAACCGGTTCCGGACATCGTGATAGTGGTGGACACAGAATCATCGCCCAGAGTTTTTGGGGAAACACTGGTCACCGTAAGCGGCTCTGAGGTCGTGTTGAAGGACGCCACGAATTCCGGTATCCCGGAACCAACGGTGGTCGCGAGCGTGATTGCAGTGCCGCTCGCTGTCCCCGACCAACCGGTGAAAATCGCGCCGGTGGACGGCGCCAGCGTGACGCCCAGTGACGAGCCGTAGCGCACCCACGTACTGGAATCGCTCAAGCTCACGATACCGGCGCAACTCGGCAGCACCTGCTTGAACGGTGCGACTTCGCGATGCGCGCGAATGGTGACGCTGCGGGTGCCGCTGGTTGGCATGGCCACGCTACCTGCGCCGATGGTATCGAAGCCTTCGTAGCTGTCGAGAATGTGACGAATGCTGGAGCCGATCAATTGCGGCGAGGCCATTTCGTACTTCCACGTTCCGGGTGTGGTGCGTGAAATGCGCGGCGCAATGGACGTGCTCGCAGTCCCCGTCGGCGGTGTGATCTTCACGCTGATACCGTCAACGATCCCGTCGCCCACTGCGTCTACGGCAATGCTGTTGCCGTTGTGAAATCCTGCACCAATCGTTTGCTGTGCAAACGCGCCAGTCAACAGCAACGAGAGATTAGGAATAATGCCCGCGCCACCCGCCGAAGCAAACCCGCCGCTCCAGGTGAAATAGTGTTGGTAACCCGCGTTTGGTGCGGCTCGCAAATCGAAGCTACTGAACTGCGGGTAGAGCGACGCTGTACCCGGCCACGGCGCGGATTTGGGCAACACCGTTGACGTGCCGCCAACGGACGCCGTGGGTGTACCCATGACGTCAATCAGGCGCACGAAATTCGCCGTGAGCACGGTCGATGACGGCGCGGTGGTCGGGCTACCGAGTGAGCCGTCGCCTGCGCTGACTTGCCACGTTAATTGCGATGACGGTGACGCTCCGGCGTCATGACTCCAGCGGCCAAACGCGAACTGAAAGCCGTCTTTGCTTTGCAGTGCACTGGCGTTCGTCCATACCCGATGCACGCTACCGATCGGCCAGTCAAAGGTGGCGGGCGTCGTGACCATGACGCCGTCCACGACGACCTGCAAACCGGGTGGATTGGTGTTGACCGTCGTGCGCGTTGGCGCTGCCCCGTAAAGCCGCAGCAAGGCGTCAATATCGGCCGCGGAATAAGTTCCGGTGCCGCCAACATCGATACCCGCAGGCTTGGTCTCGAGCGTCACGCGATCCGCGTAGGCCGGGAAGTTCGTGCGGCTGTAATGCATGATTGAGCCGTAGTCGTAACCACCGATCTGGCGAGTGCCGAAAATTGCCAGGTTATTGCTGCGTTTGCCCGGATCCATGCGATTTAATTTCAGATCGACAAACGGATTAGCGTTGGCGTCCTGTTGCACATGCCATAGCCCTACCGCATGGCCCATTTCATGTACCAGCGTGGAGACGGCGCATTCCGGTTCACCGCTGATTTGCTGACGACCACCGACACGACCGACGCTGCTGGAGCAGGCACCGGAATTGCTGAGAATCAGGTTGAATGCGACATAGTCAGTCTCGGTTGTCCGCGGCACCCAGCGCATGACTCCTGCCAACACCCGATTGACCTCGGCCACTGCGCCCGCGATGTTGGTCGCGTTACCGGCATCAACACTGTAGGGCACCTCAATCAGTCCGCTCGCACCCCGTTGCCAAAGTTGGGCGGGCGCATCGATGGTCAGCGCTTTGCGCGCCTCCGCCATCTGCTGCTGTCCACGCTCAACCGCGAGCCGCCATTCGCGCACTTGCGCCTTCGGCCCGATGATGATGTCGCCCTCGGTGACCGCGAAGTCACCTTGCTCGATGTAGTCCACCCACTGACCGTGCCACAGCGTTCGGAAGCGCTCGGTTTCGGCGCTTGCGGGGGTCGCCGCCGCAAGTACGAGGGTCGACAAGAGAACCAGGACTAAAAGCGATGAAAATCGGTAACGCATGAAACCCCTTGCTACTACTATTTTCGTTACGGGAACTGACGAGACATCAGTCGACTGTCAGGGTGAACTCGAATTGAACCTGCATTACTGCAGCCCGCAAAACACCACACCATCATCCTTCCAGCCTAACGTGTTGATCATGTTTTGATGCTGCGCGAGGCTCGTGCTGAAGCGATGGTTGCCGTCGTCGACATAACGTGGCACCCCTTTGAATGCGCGATAAATCGGCACCGTACTGGCGGGGCAAATGCCCGCAGCTGTTTTCGGAATGGCGTAGCCTTCGACGCCTTCCAGAAACGGTTTGACGTTGACCGCTGCGTTGGTTGGATTGAGTCCGGCTAACAGCTTTTGTTCGTCCGGTAACACCGTGAAGAAGTGTGAGCCGCGCGAGGCGTTGCGCGCGACATTCGCGAAGAAGTGACGCTCAAGCGGAAGTGTTTTCAAGTTGGGCCGCGCGAACACACGAATTTCGCTACCGGTGCGAACCCATGCGGGCACCGTGTCGAGCGCAGCTTTGTCGCCGTCGCGTCCAGTGAGGAAGTAGTAGTCGAGCCCTGCGTTGTAATACTCGGTGAGCGTCAGACCCACTTTTTGTCCAACCGCCATGACATCCAGCGCCACCGAATTACTGTTGACCGGACACCCCACGCCAATGGGGTTGTAGACATAGACCGGCAGACGTCCGAAATAGGGCAACTGCGCGCGCACGATGGTGACGCGAAGCGTGTTGCCGTCCACCAGCGTCGGGGTCAGCAAGACGCCGTTTACCGAGACACGGCTGTCAGCAGTGAAACCGGTGCCGCTGAGCGTAAGCGTCGTGCCAGAAACGTCATCGCTGAAGTTTGGCGGAGTGATGCTAATCAGCGTCAGCGGCGTAGCGACACTGTTGAGGGTCGCCACGAATTCCGGCAGGATGTCGCCGATGGTTGTGCTGACGACCGGGTTGGTGCCTGACACCGTGCCACTCCAGCCCGTCAACGTGGTGGGGTACAGGGGGTTCAACGTGGCTGTGATTGCTGCGCCGTGACGCAGGAAGGGGCTGCTGTCGCTGAGCGTTACTGTGCCCGCGCAACCGGGGATCACCCGCTTGAACGGAGCCCACTCACGGTGCGCGCGCACCGTCACCGTTCGCGTGCCCGCCGTTGGCATGGTGACTTCACCGGTCGTTGCGTTATCGAGACCGTCGATGCCATCGAGCACGAAACGACCGACTTCGCTGAATGATTGCGGCGAGGCAACGGCGTATTTCCAGCTACCTGCGGTGGTTCGTGAAACCAGTGGCGCGGTGCGCGACGTAGCGCTACCCCCCGGTGGCGTGACAGACACTCTAATGCCATCGGTCATTCCGTTTCCGGTGACTGCGACGCCGATGGAATTGCCCGCAGAAAAGGTTGCTCCCACGGTCTGCGCCGGGACGCCTACGAGCAACAGCGATGCGTCAGGCGCAAAGCCCTGGCCACCAGCAAACAGCGCGGCCAGACCCGTCCAGCTAAAGCTGCTTTGATAGCCAGCAGCGGCTATCGCACGGACATCAAACACGCTGTACTGCGGAAACAATGTGGCACTGCCCGGCCACGCTTTCGCACGCGGCGTCACGGTAACAGTGCCTCCGGTTTGTTGGGCGTCCATCGCAGTGATATTCATCAAGCGCACAAAGTTGGCTGTGAGCACAGTCGACATGATGGAACCGGTGGGTGCGACCAGCGAGCCGTCGCCCGCCTGCACCTGCCACGTCAATTGCTCCGACGGCGTCGCGCTAGCGTCATGGCTCCAGCGCCCGAAGCCCAATTGAAAGCCGTCCTTCGTTTGCAAACCTGTCGGAACCCAAAGCCGATGCACACTGCCCACGGGCCACGAAAAGCTTACCGGCGTGGTGACCAGTACGCCGTCAACGATCACGCTCAGGCCCGCAGGATGGGTGACGATGGTGGTCTTGGTGGGTGCCGTCGCATACAGGCGAGTCAGCGCATCCACGTCGCCCGCAGAATAAGTCGGTGGGTAGCCGATGTCGATGCCCGGCGGTTTGGTCTCAGTCGTGACCGGATCGACGTAAGCGTTAAAGCCGAAGCGGCCATAGTGCATGATCGAGGCGTAGTCATAGCCATTAACGGTGCGTGAATAAAACGTCTGGTCGCTCTGCGACCGCCTGGCTGGGGTAATTCGATCAAGACGGGTATCGATAAACGTAGTGGGATCGATGTCTTGCTGCACATGCAACAGCCCCATCGCGTGACCCATCTCATGAATCAACACACTGGCATCACAGGCTGGCTCACCGATGATGGATTGCCGTCCACCCGAGCGCCCGAGCGCGCTCGCGCATGAGCCCGATCCCGGACTCACGAGATTGAAGGCCACATAATCCACTTGCGCGCCACGCGGCACCCATTGAATCACGCCAGCGAGCGAGCGATTGACTTCGGCAATCGCGGCGTTGATGGCCGTATCGTTACCCGCTTCGATCACGTACGGCACCTCTGCCAGGCCAGACGCAGCACGCTTCCAGAGCCCGAAATCGGAATCGACAGTGAGCGCCTTGACGTTGTCGGCGTTGCGGCTGGTCAGCGCCACCTCGGTGGCAACGCGCCATCTGCGCGCGGCGTCTTTGTGCGCGATGATGATGTCGCCCTGCGTGATGGCGTAGTCGCCTTGCTCGACGTAGTCCACCCACTGACCGCGCCACAACGTACTGAAAACTTCGTTGCCTGACGCTGGGGTTTCACCCCCAACCGAAGCGCCGAAAAGGAGCGCGCAGCCAGCAATGAGCAATGCACGAACTGACGGTAGGTGAAATGGCATGGAGAAAAGGTCCACTGATATGACAATGGAATCCTAGCACCTATGCCAAGACTTCGTGCGCTGGTTGAGACACACGCCGCTTTCGGGGTTACGAGCTACGTTGCGATTGAACAGCTTATTGCCGAAAGCACTACAGCACAGGGGTTTAGGCTGCAATTTGTCGATATTCGACTTTAAGCTTTTTATCGCTCTAGACCCATATCAGTCTGGCTTTCAACACAAAGCTGATATTTGCGGACGCTCCTGATGCGTGAGGCGGAACGCTTGTGCTTCCGCCCTTCTGTCGCGCCGCCCTTAG
>JBBRVM010000023.1:0-15465 GCA_038246865.1 Burkholderiales bacterium | reverse complement strand
GGCGCAACTGCCTGAACCGCCAGGATTGATATGCGCATGTAGGCAAAGTCTTACAGCCATTCAGCATGAATCACGACAGACCGCAGCCATTGTTTTCTCTAATCTTCGCCCATCGGTAGCTTGTGCAAATTGGTACATCAGTGCAGAAATTTGTAGTCGCCACCAACCGTTGTGAGCGGCGCTCCGCTCGCTCGACTCGCACCGAGTCCGTAACAAATTCAGACAGGAAACATCATGAACTGGAAACTTAAAACTGCGTTGGCCGCCTCGGCTTTAGTTGTCGCTGCTCAAGCCGCCGCTCAAATTACGTTCTACGAAGGCGACGGCTTCCGTGGTCGTAATTTCACCGCGAACAGTCAGGTCAACAACTTCAAGCGCGTAGGCTTCAACGACATGGCGACGTCAGTTGTAGTCACTAATGGTCGCTGGGAAGTATGCGACAACATTAATTTCGGCGGAAGCTGCGTAGTGTTGCGTAAAGGCAGCTATGACTCGCTCAGCGGCCTGGGCATGAGCAATCGTATCTCGTCGGTGCGCCGCGTCAATCGCCAGGACAATTACGCTAACGAAGCACCAGAGCCAATGGCAGAGCCTAATTACGACTACTATCGTCGTCCGAATGAGCGGATTACCAATGCAACGGTCACTTCCGTTCGCGCGGTTTTCGGCCCTGCGGAGCAGCGTTGCTGGGTTGATCGACAACAGGTTAGTAGCGACAGGAACATTGGTGGTGCCATCATCGGTGGCATTCTCGGCGGCGTGCTCGGACATCAGGTCGGCGGCGGACGCGGTCAAGACATCGCGACGGTCGGTGGGGCCATTGCTGGCGCCGCGATTGGTAACAATCAAGGCAGTGGTTCAACGTACGACCGCAACATTCGTCGCTGCGAAACCATATCCAATTCGGATCCCGCCTATTGGGACGTGACCTACAACTATCGCGGCGTCGAGCACAGTGTTCAGATGAGCTCCCCCCCGGGCCGCACGATTGCTGTGAACATGAATGGTGAGCCACGCCAGTAGCAGTCGAACGTCTAGCGACAAATGACTGACCACTTCGCAGCGACTCCGGTCGCAGCGAAGCGCAGTTAGTTCAAAATGCGAATCGCATGGGTAACGGTGCTCTCCTCAGCTCCGCGACTCGTACGATTCGCATTTTGCACTTTCAAAAACCGTCACCCGCACGAGCAGAATTCAACCGATGATTGACACTGTACTCCTCGCCACCGCACGCGTTGGCACGTTTGATCTGCAAAAGTCGCTCACCAATGCGAGCGGTTTTTTCTTCCAGCGTGACGAGCGTTTGTTTCTGGTAACCAGTCGCCATGTGATGATCGACGAACCCAGTAAGCACTTTCCAGCTCGCATCGAAATCGAGATGCACATTGACCCCGACAATATGGCCAAGTCCATTGGGTTCTCGATGCCGCTGTATCGCGACGGCAAGAGCCTCTGGCGTCAGGGCCAGGACACCTCGGGAGAAATCGACGTCGCCGTGATCGAAATCGAACGTACGGCGTTGCCGCCCACGGCAGTTTTTCGTGCGTTCACGCCGGATCACTTGCTCGGTGCCAATGAAGCCGTCGAAATCGGTGCGTCCTTGCTGGTCATTGGTTTTCCACTTGGTTTTCACGATACGCTGCATCACATGCCAGTCGCCCGTCATGCGGTAATCGCTTCATCATTCGGCCTGCGCTTTCAGGGGCAGGGCTACTTCCTCACCGATGCACGCACGCATCGCGGCACGAGTGGTGCCCCCGTAGTCATGCGCGACGCCAATACGATGAGCAATGGCGATAACCTGCCGTGGAAATTGCTAGGTGTGCATTCAGCGCGACTGGATGTCGGCTCCCGCGATTTGAAGCTCGACGAAGCACTGGGGCTCAACTGCGCCTGGTACGCCGACATCTTGATGACGCTCACTGAGCTCAGCCCGCGTATCGCCCCCGCCAAGCTCGACGCGATAACGCCACCGCTAGTCGTTCAGCCTCTAGTTCCTGCGATTGGATCACCCAATCCCGTGGTTCAGGCGGTCGGTCAGTCGCAGTGAGATAACGGGCTCACTTCAGGAACACACGCACAGGAACCAGTGATCGCGCGGGGTCTTCCTCATGTGGCAAGTGACCGATTCCCGGCAGCGAAACCAACCTCACGTTGGGAATCGCCTCCAAATATTCCGCTGAATTCGCGAACGGAATCATGCCGTCCTGTTCGCCTCAAAGCAGCAATGTGGGGGCTTGGACTTTGCGCAACAACGGTGTCGGCTCAACAAGCACCAGTTGCTCCATCCGCGCAATCATTGCGTCGCGGGCACCGGGTGCCAGCACCAGATCGTAATAACGTGTCGCCAGCGCATCGGTCATCACCCCGGGATCAGCGTACGCGGGCTTCAGGCTCATGGTTAGCAGCGGTTTCGGCAGCGCATAACGCATGAGCTTCACAGTCGCGGGCACCTCAGGCTTTTTGCCATATTCAAACCCCGGACTCGCGAATCCATCGGGCGAGAGAAGCACCAGTTTGTCAACCCGCTCCGGGAAACGCGCCGCAAATGACCACGCAATGCGACCGCCCATTGAATTGCCGATCAGCGTCGCTCGTTTCACCTCAAGCTTGTCCATTAATGCGTTGAGCAACTGCATGCTGCGTGCGTCCGTGTAATCGCCCGTCGGGTCCGGCAGGCTCAGGCCAGAACCCGGAAAATCGAACCGGATAACGCGATATTCATCCGCCAGCGCAATCGCCCAAGGCTCCCACGTGTGCAAGCTCGCGCCGAAGCCCTGCAACAAAATCAGCGGCGGCGCATCCTTGCGGCGGCTGTCACGCGCATGCAATTTCGCGGTCGCAACGGGCGCAGCGCCGACGTCGATCATGTCACCCGGTGAAGCAAGGTATTTGGTTTCAAGCGTTGCACGATCACGGTCTGGTGTCCACATCCAGGCAGCGGCGATCACCGCGATGACCAGCAACGTAACAGCGATCATGACACCAGCTCTCATCGTTGCCCCCATAGCTGATTGAAGTTCAAAGCGGTTCGGAAAAGCTTGGTATTGATGAAAAAGCGGAAGCTACGTAATGGCTTCATACTGCGTCTGCCTGAGTTGAGTGACGATTATGCTTCGACGCAGAGACGGCCCGCGTCGAATCAAAAAACACCGGGGATCCAATTGAAAACAGCCTTTGCGTGGTTTGGCGTACTGCGGCCACCATCGGCGTCGTGGTGCCGCCGTCGCTCGTACTGATTTTTCTGGGCGATGCGATGCTGCGCGCTCATCTCGAAGCCAGTAATTTGCCGGGGTTTTCGCTCGGCACTGCGCGAATCATTTCTACTCAGGATGTGTTTAACGCCGCGCTGTTGCCGGCAATTACACCGCTTCTGCTCTGGGTCATCATCGCCTGGCGACAGGGCAGATTCACCGAGGTCAATCGTAACAACGAGCAGTTTGCAGCAGGCGAAAGTGGGGCAACCGGATCACAGATGGCAGTAGCGTTCGCAGCGATTGCTAGCATTGTCTTGCTACTAGCGGGCGTCTTTACCGGCAAGTTGTTCGCCGTCGAAGCGGCCGCCACGGGTGGATGCCTGCTGATTCTGGCTACGGTTGTGAGTCGTACGCTGTCATGGCTTGCGTGGCACGAAGTGCTGCATGAAACGCTCACGCTGAGTGGCGCATTGTTCGCGCTTTTGGTGGGCGCTACGACATTTAGTCTCGTATTCCGGGCGTTTGGCACTGATCGCTGGCTGTCAGAGCTGGTGTTTGGCTCGACGTTTTCACCGCAACTCACCGCGCTTTGCGTGCTGCTTTTCGTTGCGCTCTGCGCATGGGTGCTGGATGCGTTCGAGATGATTTTCGTGGTGATCCCGATCATTGCACCCGCGCTGATTGCGAAGCTGGGCGACGCGCAGCAGGCGGCGGTTTTGCTGCTGCTGGTGCTGCAAACAAGCTTTCTGGTTCCGCCGATGGGATATGCCGTGTTGATGGTCAGATCGCGCGGTGGATTGGGTGCGGCGTCTACGTCAGCAATCGTCAAGTCACTGCTGCCGTTCATCCTCGTTCAGGTTGCGGTGACCGTGTGCGTCTTCTCGCTGCCACCCGTTGTTCACATGTTTGACGCACCGAAGGCCACGGCTTCGAGCCAACCCGTGACCTCCGATGCGGACATCGTCAAACAAATGCGTGAGATGTCCGGTTCGCCAGCATTCGAGGGCGAAAAATAGTCGGCTCAACGCCGCTGGTCTCGGTCAAATGTGCGCTTGGTGCGGGCGCGTCGCCGGGCCCATCGTGGACGGCTTCTCGTCGCTGACGCACCTCGAGCCAAGAACCAATTGGCCTAAATGGCGTCGAATGAGGGTAAGCTGCGGAAGCAGCGAAAAAATTGGAGCCACGGATGAAAACAGCATCAATTACCGTCATTCTTCTTGCCACCGGAAGTGGGGGCAGCATCGCAACCGCAGCGTCTGCGCAAGAGTCCGTCCGCGTGGTGTCCAGCATGGCTGTGACCCAGCAAGTCGGCGTCCCGCGACAAGCGTGCGCAACGACTGCTACGGGAGCGCCGCCGCAGTGCAGCACGCAGACGATTTATGAAAGCCGCACCGTCGGTTACAAAGTTGTTTATGAGTACGCAGGCAAGCAATACACCGTGCAACTGCCGCAAGATCCAGGCCCCACTCTGCAACTGCGCGTCTCGGTTGACCCGGCAACCGCTAACCCAGACGCAATCGCGACTCCACAAACTTATCCATTAGCGGCCAGTGACCCGACGCTGTACGCCGACTCAAACGCAGTCATGATGCTGCAGAACACGATTTATCCAGCGCCGTACCCTAGCTACGTTTACTACGACGCCCATCCCGGCTATGTCGGGTATTACGGCTCACCGTACTACGGCGGCTGGGCACCGTCGATCTCGCTAGGTTTTTTTGGTGGGTATCAAGGTGGCTATCGCGGCGGTTATTACGGACGTGGGCATCGCGGGCGATGGTAGTCGAAACGCAGATTTTGGAGCTGGATTCTCGAGGCAAGACCCGGCGTCTAGCTGAAGAGCGCGTCCGCGCTGTCTGCTTAATCGCTCGTGGTTCATTGTTAGTCGACCCCCGACTAGCAAGCTGCCTCAGCAAAGTGGCTTTTCAGGAAGTTTGTCATGTTGAGTGAAGCGAAACATCAGGCGGCACGGCTTGAGCGCCGTGGAGCGCGTTCTAGTATGCACACTGATCCTTCGCCGTGCTCAGGATGACGATTCCCAAGCTGAGGCAGCTTGCTACTCAGGAGTCGACCTATGCCGTTTTCCGTGGTTAGCCCCTATGCAGCCTTGGTTTGACTAAAAAGCTGAAGCCATATTTTATTGCCGGAACGCGATTTGTGGGATGCTTCGCCTCGCAATGAAAACATCGAAAGGTAGTACCGCAGTGACCCGAAAGAAATTGCTCGCCGCAATGACCGACGCCGAGTTGGACGATCTTCGCGCAGCGAAGCAGTTGCTGGAAAACCCCGGCCTCGCGGCGAAGATATCCAGCTTCGTCGGCACGCCAATCGAGAAGGGTTTCGCTCTGCTCCCGAAGCAATGGAATACGGTCGTCAACGATGCCACGCGAAAAGCGATTGAGACCGCGCTGAAGGTGGCGTTGTGGACGCTGGACAAAGGCGAGGCAAGGCCAGGGTCATCATCGAACTGGTGGCACAAGCTCGCAGCGGGGGCGTCCGGGGCTGCAGGCGGCGCGCTGGGGCTCGCGGCGCTCTCCGTTGAGCTGCCGGTGTCCACCACCATCATGCTGCGCTCCATCGCGGACATCGCGCGAAGCGAGGGTGAAAACCTGACGCTCGCGGACACGCAGCTCGAATGCGTACAGGTGCTGGCGCTGGGCGGCTCGTCAAAGGATGACGACGGCAGCGAGATTGGCTACTTCGCGGCGCGCACGGCAATGGCGAAGGCGGTGTCCGAGGCCGCAGCGCACTTCGCCGCACAGGGCGTTACGCAGCATGGAGCTCCGGCGATTGTTCGCCTCATCACCATCATCGCATCGCGCTTCTCAATCGTCGTTTCAGAAAAAGCGGCCGCGCAGGCCGTGCCCGTCGTCGGTGCCATCGGCGGCGCGGTAATCAACACGCTGTTCATCGACCATTTTCAGGACATGGCGCGCGGACATTTCATCGTGCGGCGGCTGGAGCGGCTGCATGGGGTAGAGGCCGTTCAGCTGGCCTATCACGAGCTTTGAAAGCGTGCGCGGCGACGTTCTGACGACCCATATCAATCAAATTTGACGCACAGAATTTTCTCGATCACAGCGGTAATAAACAAAAAGCCGACTCGCGTCGGCTTTTCGGTTACAGTCCAGACCTGAAACAACCCAGCCAAAGCGCTCGGGTTGGGGTTCGCGAACCACCTTGACTGGCTTTTTGCATCCAAATTCGCTGATGCGCATTTGGTGCCCGGGAAGGGACTCGAACCCCCACGATGTTACTCGCTAGTACCTGAAACTAGTGCGTCTACCAATTCCGCCACCCGGGCATTTCAAGTTATCCGAGATTATAGATTGACCACGAAAAAGTCTAACAAGACCACCGCCACAAAAACTAAAAGTACAGCAGTCGCCACTGCGAAACCGCCGGCCAGCAAGGCTCGCAGCCCTGCTCCCATAAAATCACCCGCCGTACCACCGACGTCGGTCAAACGGCCCGCGGCGAAAGCGGCCGAGCCAGAAGCGGAAAAAAAACCGGCGATTGCTGCTGCGAAGGGGGTAAAAAAGCCGGATCTTGCTGTTGCTAAATCCGCCAGCACGGCGCCATCTGCGCCGCCTAAAACGAAGGTCGTGGACAGCCCGCCACCGCAGCCGAAAGCGCGCGTAGTCGTTGCAGCGGCGAAGCGCACGAGTCCGCCGAGAGCTGACAAAACCACCAAGGTTGCGAGCAAAAAGCACGCCGAACCCGCCGTTCTGGCCCCACGCGCCACTTCTCAGCCAGCCGCAGCTAAACGTAATACTGGCAAGATAGCCAAATCTGCGGCCATTCCAGCGACAGCGCCAGTCGCACCCGCAAACACCATTGTCGGCACCGTCATCGGTCACGCCGACGGCTTCGGCTTCGTCAAGCTCGATCAGGGCGGCGACGATCTGTATTTGTCGGAAGACGCGATGCGCGCGGTACTCCATGGTGACCGCGTGGCGGTGCAGGCGACCGGGTTCAACCGCGACGGCAAGGCCAGTGGCGAGATCGTTTCGATCCTGCAACGCGCGAATCACCGCGTCGTGGGGAAACTTCGCAGCAAGGAAGGTCAATGGTTTGTCGTCGCTTCCGAGCGGCGCATCAACCAGGATATTTTGATTCCGCGCGACAAACTTGGCACGGCAACGCTTAACCAGATCGTGGTCGCCGAAATTACGTCGCAGCCGACACCGTATGATGAAGCGACGGGTGCCATCGTCGAAGTCGTCGGTGACGAAGACTCGAGCGATATCGAACTCGAAATCGCGATCCGCAAACACAATCTGCCCTACATTTTTTCGCCTGCGACTTTGGCTGAAGCTGCGGCTTTTGGCGACAAAGTCACCGCTACGGATCGCAAAGGCCGAGTCGATCTGCGCGACATGGCGCTGGTCACAATTGACGGCGAAACGGCGAAAGATTTTGACGATGCGGTGTATGCTGAAAAATCAGGCAAAGGTTTCAGGCTCATCGTCGCGATTGCCGACGTTTCGCATTATGTGAAGCTCAAAACCGCGCTCGACACCGACGCCCGCGAACGCACGACGAGTGTGTATTTCCCGCGCCGCGTGATCCCGATGTTGCCGGAAGCGCTGTCGAACGAATTGTGCAGCTTGCGGCCCAATGTGGATCGCTTGTGCATGGTGTGCGACATGCAGGTCAGCGCAGCGGGCGTGATCACGGGGCACGAGTTTTACGCGGCCGTGATGAACTCGAAAGCACGGCTCACGTACACCGAAGTCGCGGCACTTTTGCCGTCGCTCGAAACTGCGAAACCGAAAGCCGGCAGCATCGATGCGTCGCTGAAAACGCTGTACGCGCTGTTTCAGGTTTTCCGTAAAGCGCGCGAGTATCGCGGTGCGCTGGACTTCGAGGGCCAGGAAGCAGTTTTCACGTTCAACGACGACGGCAGTGTGGCCAGCATCAAGCCCGCCGTGCGTAACGACGCGCACAAGCTAATCGAAGAGATGATGCTCGCGGCGAACGTTTGCACCGCGCAATTTCTCGACGCCGCGAAGCAGCCGTTGCTGTACCGCGTACACGATATTCCGCTGCCAGTAAAACTCGCCGCGCTACGTGAAACGCTGTCACTACGTGGTCTCACGCTCGGAGGTGGCGAAGAACCCACGCCGCAGGACTACGCCGTTCTCATCAAACAAACGAAGGATCGTATCGACGCGCCCGCGCTGCATACGGTGCTTCTACGCTCGTTGCCGCAAGCGATTTACACGCCCGATAACGCAGGGCATTTCGGCCTCGCGTACGACCATTACGCCCACTTCACCTCCCCGATCCGGCGCTATCCCGATTTGCTCGTTCATCGCGGCATCAAGGCTGTACTCGCGGGCAAAAAGTACACGACGGAAGACTGGAAACGACTCGGCGAAATGTGCAGCGCCAACGAGCGCCGCGCCGACATCGCTTCACGCGAAGTCACGCAATTCCTCAAGTCGAAATACCTTGAGTCGCACATCGGCGAGGAGTTCGTCGGAACCATCTCCGGCGTGGTGCCGTTCGGCGTGTTCGTCACGCTGGACGAGACCTTTGCCGACGGCCTCATTCACGCGACGACGCTACCGCGCGACTACTACCAGCTGGGCAATGACAAAGTGACTCTGGTCGGGCAACGCAGCGGCTTCAAACTCTCCTTAGGCGAGCGCGTACGCGTGAAAATCGCGGCGGTGAATGCAGATACGGCGAAGGTCGATTTTCAGTATGTGGAACGGGCGAACGCCAAGACGCAGGGCTAGTTTGCTCAGGCGATTTTCTTGAGCCCGGCACGAAATCGTTTCGCATTCTCGATGTAGTGAAGTGCCGCGCCGTGTACCGACGCGATCGCCTCCGGTGACATCTCGCGCTTGGCCACTGCGGGGCTGCCGACGATCAACATGCCGTCGGGAAATTCTTTACCTTCGGTGACCAGCGCACCGGCACCAACGAGACAGTTCTTTCCGATCTTCGCACCGTTGAGTATCACCGCACCAATACCAATCAGCGAGCCGTCGCCGACGGTGCAGCCGTGCAGCATCGCTTGGTGCCCGATGGTGACGTTCTCGCCCAATGTGAGCGGCTTGCCGGGGTCGGAGTGCAGCACAGCGGCTTCCTGAATATTGGTTCCTGCACCGATGCTCATCGGCTCGTTGTCGGCGCGAATGATGACGCCAAACCACACGCTGGTGTTCTCGCCGAAATGCACGTTACCGATGACCTCGGCGGAGTCGGCGACCCAGGTGGACTCGGTGACGACGGGCGCAACGCCGTCGAGTTCGTAAATGGCCATGTGGCGTCCTATTTCTCTACTGTGGATTGCGAGGATTATGAGGTGAATTGAATTTCGTGCAATGTCAACTGGGCCGGGGATTCTCTTAGCGCTCCATTCGCGCCGTGAAATTACCAACGACGATCACTGTCTGCCGCTTGTCGCATGGCCGTAATACCTGCCAGACGGCTCACCTATTGTTCGCTCCATCGCACTTCCGCAAACCCACCTAAGGAAAAACATTTTGAAATTGATGAATCACTTTCGCGCCCTGATCGCCGTGACGGCGGCGTTGGGACTGACTGCCATCGCGACGGCAGAACCGATGTCTGCCCCGATATCTGCAGGCATGCAACGTCTGTCGCTCGACACTGCGCCCAACGAGAAAATCGACGTCGTCATCTGGTATCCGACGGCAACTATTGCCCGCGAACAAAGCTTTGGGCCGTTCACGATGACCGTTGCTCACGACGCGCCCCTTTCATCCTCCGAGGCGACTGCCCGCCCGTTGATCCTCGTCTCGCACGGCACCGGTGGCAACAATTTAACTCACCATGAACTCGCTGCCGCGCTGGCGCGATCCGGATACATCGTAGCGGCATTGACCCATCCCGGTGACAACTTTCGGGATCGCTCTCTGGTTGGGTCGCCGAAGTATTTCAGCGAGCGCCCGCGTCAGGTGTCTCGCGTAATCGACGCGCTGTTGGCGGACAGCACATGGAAGCCGCGCATTGATGCCGCGCGAATCGGATTTCTCGGTCATTCTGCCGGTGGATTGACGGGCTTGGCGCTGACCGGTGCCACCCCTTCGATCGCGGCAGCGATTGCCCATTGCGCGGCTAACTACGACAGCGATTTGTGGTTTTGCCGCGTCTCGGGCAGCAAGGAAAAAGCCATCGAAAACGCAAAGCAGGCGGACTATATGCCGGTGGTGCCCAACTCACGCGATCCACGTATTCGTGTCGCCGCGTTGCTAGCGCCAGTCGGCGCGTTCTCTACCGAAGCCGAACTTAAGAAAATCTCGATACCCGTGCGCGTTGTGGTGGCCGGACAGGATGAGCTGCTGGTGCCACGCTTTCACGCCGCGTTCGTCGGACGCAGCGTTCCCAATGCGGAGGTCATCACCGACGAGGCAGGCGGGCACTTCATGTTCGCGTCAAAATTAACTTTGAACCCCGGAGTGGTCAACGGTGCCGAGGTCAATCAGGATCCACCGGGCTTTGGCCGCGCTGCGGCCATCAGCGAAGCGGCAAAAGCGCTTCCGGTGTGGTTCGATAGAGTGCTGGCGAAAAAAGCGTTGTAAAGCCGTGTAGCCTTACCTGACAAACGTGCCTAGCATGGCACAAATTCGAGAATAGGAACGGTTCGTGAAACAGTCATTTGATCGCAATGAAATCGTGCAATTCTGGATCGATGCCGGATCGGCTAACTGGTTCCGCAAAGACGCTGCTTTTGATGATCGCTTCCGTGAAAAATTCGCGGCCGCGCATGAGGCCGCCGCTCGTGGCGACGTTGATGACTGGTTGACGGACGGCGAAGGCGCGCTGGCGCTGCTGATCCTGCTCGACCAATATCCTCGCAACAGTTTTCGCGGCACGGCACGCATGTTCGCAACCGACCACAGGGCGCTCGATGTAGCGAAGCAGGCCATTGCCAGCGGTTTCGACGTGACGGCGGAGCCAACGCTCCGCCTGTTTTTCTACACGCCGTTCATTCACTCCGAGCGCATCGAAGATCAGGATCGTGCGCTGGTGCTGTACGCCCAGCTTGGCGGGGACTCGGCTCGCCACGCGCACATTCATCGCGACATCATCGCGCGCTTCGGACGCTTCCCGCATCGCAATCCGTTACTGGGACGCGTGACGACGGCGGAGGAACAGCAGTTTCTTGAGGCAGGTGGCTTTGCTGGTTAGCGCTGGGCACGGCTGGCGTGATCAGTCAGCTTTTTCGTAAAACGACTATTTAATAGGGGCCACAAGTCAATTGTTTAACAAGTCGACTTATGGCATTTACTTCGCTTAGCCCCAATGCTGTGGCGGTTTCAAACAAAAGCTGAATGACGTAGTTAGCCCTCTGCCCGCCAGTTGCCAAGAAAGTTGGTCATCGCCGCCTCAGCCGTCTTGTGCCACTCGTTGATCTCGGCGCGGTAGCGCTTCCACGGTTCGTAGATTTTCTTGAACGCGGGATTGATTTTTGCCTCGGCGTCGTAGATCGAAAATCCGGCCCGATACGCGGCAATCATGAAATCGTTGGGAAACAGTTGCAGCCGCGTGCCGCTACCGATCATTTTTTTGAACGCCCGCAGGATTCCTCGAATCGTACGCCGCCATCATCCATTGATTCACCCAGCCGGTAGCGACCGTGATCACCTCTTTGTACTGCGCTGGCAAGGCGTCGTACGCAGCCTTGTTCACGTAAAGACTCAATGCGGCGGAAGGCTCCCACCATGCCGGGTAGTAATAAAAACGCGCTACCGCAGGCAGTCCGAGCTTCTCGTCGTCATAGGGGCCGACCCATTCGCCCGCGTCGATTTTCTTCTCTCGAAGGGCCGCCGCAATCTCGCCACCCGGCAAACTCACAGGATCGGCACCCAGTCGTTTCCATATTTCTGCGCCGAAGCCCGGGATGCGGATTTTCAGACCCTTCACGTCCTCCAGGGTGCGAATTTCCTTGTTGTACCAGCCACCCATTTGCGCGCCAGTATTGCCCATCGGAAAGTTCACCATGTTGTACTGCGCGAATAGCTCGCGCAGCAGCTCCAGCCCGCCGCCTTGATAGACCCAAGCATTGTGCTGGCGCTGGTTCATGCCGAACGGAAGCGTCGTGTCAAAAGCGAGCGCTTTGTTGACGTTGAGAAAGTAGTAGCCCGCCGTGTGAGCGCATTGCACTGTGCCCTTCTGCACCGCCTCAAACGCGCCGGGGCCAGGCACAATCTCACCGGGACCGGCGACGCTAATCTTGAACTTGCCACCCGTGATCGCTTCAACGATACGCGCGAACTGGTCAGCGCCACCGTAGATTGTGTCGGCACCTACAATCTCGCCCCATGAACTCAAGTTTGAATGACGAAAAAAATAACCTGCCAGCCCAATCTGCGATCCCGTTCTCGTTGGTGGGCTTGATCGCGATGGACATGGATTCCACCGCGATTACCATCGAATGCATCGACGAAATCGCCGATTTCGCGGGGGTCAAGGCCGAGGTTTCAGCGGTCACCGAAGCCGCGATGCGCGGCGAACTCGACTTTCAGGAAAGTCTGAAACAGCGCGTCGCCTACCTTGAAGGTCTTTCGACCAAAGTGCTTGAGGAAGTCTACGAATCACGTCTCCGCCCTTCGCCAGGCTTGAAAGAATTGATGTCTGAGGCGCACAAAAACGACGTAAAGACCCTGCTCGTTTCCGGTGGTTTCACTTATTTCACCGAACGCATGCGGCAGCGTTTTGGCTACACCTACACCCGCGCCAATACGCTTGGCGAACATGACGGGCGGCTTACGGGTGCGATTTGTGGCGCGATTGTCGATGCAGCGGAGAAGGAGCGAATGTTGCGATTTATCGCGTCCACACTGCCCGCATCGCGCAGCGCGACGATTGCGCTCGGCGACGGTGCAAATGACCTGCCCATGTTGAAGGCGGCGACGATGGGTGTCGCTTATCACGCAAAACCACGTGTCCGCGAACAGGTGCAGGTCGCGATCAACGTTGGCGGATTAGATACGCTACTTGCGCTACTGCCCTGATTTCACAAGGGTTTTACTCGTTTTTCTGCCCGCGGTTTGCTAGACTTTTCACATAGCGAGCAACATTCCTGTTCCTCGGGGGAAAACATGAAACGAACACCTTCTAACGCCGCGCTGGCGATCCTGCTCGGCGGCGCATCCTTGATAACTTCCGCGTTCGCGCAAGACGCTGGCAAACCAACGCCCGGTGCAGCGCTGCAATACGTCGGCGCCGACACCCGTCTCGGCATTGGCGTCGACAGCGACAACAATGCGCGTGGCGAACTGTTTCAGGTCCTGCGCAGCGATGAAAAATCCGCGACGCTGGCAGAAATCTGGGGTAGCCGCAATTCCGGCGGCGCCAAGCTATCGCACCATTGGGCGAGCGGTACAGCGGCAGTTAACAAGGTATTCGCTGCCGTCGATCAGGGCGACAAAGACCTGCGTAAAGCCACACTCGGCGGCGGTCAGGAGTACGAAAAGTGGTTCTGGAACACCTACCTGAGCAAGGGCCTGTCCGGCGCGCGTTTGGGGGCGGTGACCAGCTTCGCCACCACAGCAACGCTAACTGGCGTTGACGCCGGTCGCCCGTATGAAGAAGACGTCACCACGACCGTGACCTCCCGAGCCTTCACCCGTCCTTACGACTGGGGCGTCGGTGCGCGTGCGGGCCGTTTCTACGAGGCATCGCTGGTTCGGCTCACAGCCGGTCTCGATTACGAATGGGGGAAATTCTCCAGCCGCCAGTGGACCGGGACGTTAACGGCTGAAAAGTTCTTCGCGAACTCGCCCCTGTCTGTTGCGATCTCCGGTGAGTTGTTCCGTCGCAGCGGCGACTTTGAAGGCCGACGCAACGATCAACGCGGCATGCTCATGCTGCGCTACGAGTTGGGTGCACCGCAAAGCAGCTTCCGCTCCAACAAAGTCACGCGCATGGTCACCGCCACCGAACGCGTGCCGGATCCATCATGGCGTGCACCGGCAGTAGCCGCGACGACAACTGCGGTAGCCGCGCCAGCCGCACCGGCGGTGACTCCTGCCGAGCCAACGACACGAACGGAAAAGCGTGTCACCCGCGCAAACGCGAATGACGCTCAGGAAACCTATTTCGATCTCAACTCTTCGAAGCTCAAACCTGCTGCCTTCAAGGAACTTGACGCACTGGTCGGCCGCATTGCAGCCCAGCGTCCGTATGTCGAGTTGAAGGTCAACATCGTTGGTCATACCTGCCCGACCGGCGGTGACCGCAACAATGTGCTGCTGTCCACCAAGCGCGCTGAAGTAGTCAAGGCTTATCTGGTCAGCAAGGGTGTCCCGACTGAACTCGTAACCACCAGCGGTCAGGCCGGGCGCTCGCCAAAATACCCTGAAGTCAAGGGTCAAAGCTTCCGCAATCGTCGCGCTGACACTGACGTTTTGATTGTCAATGAAAAGATGGAAGAAGTTCGCGTTACGGTGCCTGCTGCCGTTGCAGTGACCACCCCACCAGCTGCGGTCTCGTTAGCCGCGCCAGCGACAGCAACGCCGGCCGTCGCGCCGATGATTGACCGTCAGGTTCAACGCGAAGTCGTTGAAGACGTTCCAAACAACTGGATGGCGCGCGCTTTGCACAATCCTGCACAGCACAAAACCGCCGTTGATACCTATCGCTGGATCGAAACAAACACGACGAAAGCTACCGGCGCGCGCCGCTTCCTGAATCGTGGTCCGGCCGCAGTTAACGACGCGTACACCATTGAATGCAACGCGCCCGTTACTTTCAATGTGCTCGCGAATGACTCGGATCCCGACGGCGACGCTCTGACCATCACGGGCGTTTCGACGCCAGGCAAGGGTGCCGCATCTATCTCGGCAGGACGCGTCGTGTATACGCCTGCGGCGAGCACCTGCACCGGGGCGGTAGACAGCTTCACCTACACCATCAACGATGGCAAAGGCGGGACGTCCACGGCAACTGTCGCGGTCACAGTGAATAAGGAACCCATTGTGATCGTGGTGCCGCCCACCAACAACGCGCCAGTCGCCGTCAACGACGTCTTCGTCGTGCCGTGCAACACCAGCGTGGCGCTTGATGTGCTGAGTAACGACACTGACAAAGACGGTGACGCGCTGACCATTACCTCGGTTACGCAGCCAACAAAAGCAGGTGTCGCCATTGGCGCAAACGGCAAATCGCTCACCTACATCCCGACGGGTGTGTGCTTCTTGAACGACACCTTTACCTACACCATCAGCGACGGTAAAGGCGGCAGAGCAACGGCAACCGTATTGCTGATTGATCCCTGATTGATTCG